>JAWWPE010000071.1:0-11907 GCA_033850895.1 Nocardioidaceae bacterium
TGATGACGCAGGGCTGGCCGTCGAGGCGTGCGATGGCCACGATCATGGCGGAGTCGCGCTCGCCCTTCTCGGTGCCCTGAAGCCGCAGGATCGAGTCGCTGCCGTAGCGGAGCACCTCGCGAACCCCAGCCCGGCCGTTGGCACGAGTGATCTGGATCGACTCCCACGCGGTGCGCCTGCGCTGGATGGTGCCGGTACGGCGCTCGCGGGTCTGCGCGGTCGGCGAGTCCACCAGGATCCCGAGCGCGCGGTCGACCAGCATCGGGAGCTCATCGGGCAGCACCACCGCGTCGATGATGCCGCGATCGGCGAGGTTCTCGGCGGTCTGGACGTTCGGCGGGAACGGCTTGCCCTCGAGGAGCTCATAGACCTTGGGACCGAGGAAGCCGATCAACGCCCCCGGCTCGGCGACCGTGACGTGCGCCAGCGAGCCCCACGACGCGAAGACGCCGCCGGTGGTCGGATGTCGCAGGTAGATGAGGTACGGCAGGCCGGCGGCGCGGTGATCCATGATCGCCCGCGAGATGTCGACCATGTGGACGAATGCCGGCGTACCTTCCTGCATGCGGGTCCCGCCGGATGCGGTCGTTGCCAGCAGCGGAATGCCTTCGGCGGTGGCCCGGCGTACGGCGGACTCGATCCGTTGCGCTGCTTCACGGCCGATCGAACCGGCCAGGAAGCGGAACTCGTTGACCAGCACGGCCACCGGCCGCCCACGCATCAGTCCGCGTCCGGTGAGCACCGACTCGTCGGTGCCGGCGCGCTCCTCGGCGGCCTTGAGCTCCTGTTGGTACTGCGCGTCGAGGCCGGAACGATCGACCGGCGAGTCCCAGGACTCAAAGGAGCCTTCGTCGAGGACGAGGTCGAGCAGGCCGTGCGCGGTCAGGTGGGCCATCAGGCCTCAAGCCTAGACGTTGAGGTCGGCGTCTGCGGAGTCGCGAGCGGGCTCGGTCTTGGTCGCGACGAAGCGATATCCGACATTGCGCACGGTGCCGATCAACGTCTCGTTCTCGACGCCGAGCTTGGCCCGCAGACGGCGTACGTGCACGTCGACCGTGCGGGTGCCACCGAAGTAGTCGTAGCCCCACACTTCCTGCAACAGCTGCTGGCGGGTGAACACCCGACCGGGGTGCTGGGCCAGGAACTTCAGCAGCTCGAACTCCTTGAACGTCAGGTCGAGGCTGCGGTTCTCCAGCTTGGCGGTGTAGGTCGCGTCATCGACGACCAGCCCGCTGGAGGAGATGACGTGGCTGTCGTCGTCACCGTCGCGCCCGGCGGCCACCCGGCCGATGCTGAGCCGCAGTCGGGCCTCGAGCTCCGCAGGTCCGGCGGTGGTGAGGATGACGTCGTCCATGCCCCAGTCGGCGGCGGCAACCGCGAGTCCGCCCTCGGTGAGGATCAGGATCAGGGGGCACTCGATGCCGGTCGTGCGGATGACCCGGGTGAGGCTGCGCACCTGAGCGAGGTCGTGACGACCGTCCACGATCACCGCGTCGCACGGCGGCGCGTCGAGCAGTGCGCTGGCCTCGGCGGGGAGGATCTTCACATGGTGCGGCAGCAGCGCGAGCGCAGGCAGGACCTCGACCGAGGACTGCTTGCTCTTCGTCAGCAGAAGCAGGTGGGACACGTGCGACCTCCGTGTGTGAACTACACGACCTGGTTGCGGATGCACTGCGCTGTGCGTGAACACTCTGTTTGCTTAAAAACAACGGGCCATGGCAAATCACCAAGGCCTCGTTGCATGGTCAACAATACGACATGTGTCCGATCAATTGCCACGCGATGACGTGAATGAGAACGACGTCACAGTTCACTACTGGGCGTCCGCGCGCGCTGCCGCCGGGACGGCCGAGGAACGTGTGCCGGCCGGCAATCTCGCCGATCTGCTCACCGAGATCAGTCGGCGGCACGGCGATCGGGACCGCTTCGACGACGTCATCTCGACCTGCTCGATCCTGGTGGGTGAGACCCCGGTCGGCGCGAAGGAGCCCGCAGACGTACGCCTGCACGGTGGCGACACGGTCGAGTTCCTGCCGCCGTTCGCCGGCGGCTAGCGGGGCTCAACGGCGGTGCGGGCCACCCCCACCTGACATCATGCGGGGGTGCCGAGCTTCGCATCCACGCTGCTGTCACTCGCTCTCGCGGGACTGCTGACCCTTGCTGCGTACACCGACCCGCTGGCCGTGGCTGCCGTCGTTGCCGTGGTGCAGCTGCTGATCGCCCAGGCGCCCAGCCCCAGCGATGCCACCGGCCACACCGTCCACGGTCCGCGCTTTGCCGCCACGGTCGCTGCCGGAGCCGTCGCGACGGTCCTGACCGTGGAGCCGCACCTCCTGCGCGCGGCCGACGGCTCGTCCACCAAGGCATTCGGCGAGACCGACAACGGCATGCTGTCGGCGATCATGCCGGCGATCGTGGCCGGCGTGTTCGTCGCGCTCGCCTCGCAGATGCTCCGCAAGGACGGCCGCAAGAACCTGGTCTCCACCACGTCCTATGCCGTCGCCCTCGGGGTGTTCGCGGCGCTGACCGTCGGCTGGATCGGCGCCGTCCAGTCGCTCGGCGATGCCGAGGTGGTGGCAGTCGGGGCCGCCGGGGTCGCTGGCGGGCTGCTCGTCTGGCTCGTCCCGATCGACCGCTGGCTGTGCGGGTCAGCGGCGGTGATCGGCGGTGCCGTCGCGGGTGCGGTCGTCAGCTATCAGGTCGAGCTCACCTGGGCGCTCGGCGTCGCCGTCGGATCGGGTGCCGCACTGTTCGCCGTACTCGGCCAGATCCTCGGACGCTCGTGGTCACAAGGCCGTACGCACGCCGCCGCCGGGTGGGGATTTCCGGGCGCCATGTCGATCGCTCTCGCGGCGCCCGTCATCTATGTCGGCGGCCAGCTGATCGGCGCCCCCGGCTTCTGAGACGACGGTTCGCGGCTGTCGCGTCGACGTACGCTTGAACCGTGACCGGACTCGTGATCCTCGGTGCCGCCGTCATCCTGACGGCGATCTTGGCGTGGGCGGTGTCGAGGAAGAACGGCAGGTTCGCGTCGAAGCCGTCGGGGGACACCCTGGGCGTGGCCGAGCTCGGCATCGACCTCGGAGACCGGGCAACCCTTGTGCAGTTCTCGAGTGCGTTCTGCGCACCGTGCCGGGCCACCCGGGTGCTGTTGACCGACATCGCCGGGAAGGTCGACGGGGTCGTGACGGTCGACATCGACGCGGAGGAGCACCTCGATCTCGTCCGCCGGCTCAACATTCTTCGGACGCCGACGGTCCTGGTGCTGGACGCCGACGGCGCCATCGTGACCCGGGCGTCCGGATTGCCACGACGCGAGCAGGTCTTGGCGGCCCTCGGTTCCGCCGTCGGCGGGGCATGACAATCACCTGCCATTGCAGCGTGTGCGCCACGATGTGAGACAACTGCCCATATCGTGAGATCCCAGCGTGAATTCCAGCGAGTTGTCTCTACTCTGGATTCATGTTCGAAACGACACACCTCACGCGACGCCGGGCAGTGGACAACTGCTGCATGTGCTCGTCGCTGTGTCGTATGCGCTGACCTCAACCCGTCAGTTTCCCTCGCTGTCCGAGCTCGCTCGGCGGTGACCTTCAGCGCAGGAGCAGCATGCCCAGCACCTCAACGTACGCACCGCCGCAGGTGGACCCTCGCGGTCTTCGCGTCGCGGCGGCGATCACGTCGGTCGTCGTTGCGCTGGTGCTCGTGCTGCCGTCGCCCGCCAGGGAGATCCTGCTGGCCTTCCAGGTCGGTGTCTTCGCGCTGGCGGCGTTCGCCGGTCTGAAGCGCTCGCCGTACTCGATCTTCTTCGCGAAGGTCATCCGTCCCCGGATCGGCGCACCTGCCGAGCTCGAGGATGCCCGCCCGCCGCGCTTTGCGCAGCTCGTCGGCCTCGTGTTCACCGCCGTCGCACTCATCGCCTTCCTGGCCGGTGCGACGACGGTCGGCCTCGTCGCCGCCGCGTTCGCCCTTGTGGCGGCCCTGCTCAACGCAGCCATCGGCCTGTGCCTCGGCTGCGAGCTCTACCTGGTGCTGCGCCGGTTCACCCCGGCCAACGCCTGAACCATCCGTCCCGCACGTCCACTCACAGAACCGCCTACAACACATGGAGGAACCGTATGAGCCGCGAATCCGCGCTCGTCACCGCTGACTGGGTCGAGGAACACCTCGACGACCCGAACGTCGTCCTCGTCGAGGTCGACGAAGACGCCGACGCCTACGACAAGGGCCACATCAGGGGCGCCGTCAAGATCGACTGGCGCAAGGACCTGCAGGACGGAGTCCGCCACGACTTCATCGACAAGGCCCACCTCGAGGAGCTGCTGTCGTCCAAGGGCATCGGCAACGACGACACCATCGTGTTCTACGGCGGCAACAACAACTGGTTCGCCGCCTACGCGTACTGGTACCTCAAGTACTACGGCCACGAGAACCTCCGTCTGCTCGACGGTGGACGCAAGAAGTGGGAGCTCGACAGCCGTGAGCTGAGCACCGACGTGACCGAGCGTCCCGCGACGACCTACACCGCCAAGGACGCCGACACCTCGATCCGCGCCTACCGCGACGAGGTCGTCGACTCGATCGGCGTCAAGAACCTGATCGACGTGCGCAGCCCCGATGAGTACGCCGGCCGTCTGCTGGCTCCCGCGCACCTCCCGCAGGAAGCCGCCCAGATCGGTGGCCACATCCCCACCGCGGGCAACGTCCCGTGGAGCAAGGCCGCCAACGACGACGGCACGTTCCGCAGCGACGACGAGCTCAAGGAGCTCTACGCCGAGGTCGGACTCGACGAGGGCAAGGACACCATCGCGTACTGCCGCATCGGTGAGCGCAGCTCGCACACCTGGTTCGTGCTCAAGGAGATCCTCGGCTACCCCAACGTCAAGAACTACGACGGTTCGTGGAGCGAGTACGGCTCGCTGCGCGGCGTCCCGGTCGCCCTCGGCGACGAGGCGGGTGTCGCCTGATGTGCGGCGCGATCAAGGGCGGCCCTTCGCTCGAGGGCGTCGACGTCAAGAACCAAGCCGTGATCCAGGGCATCGTGACCCGCGACGGCGAGCCGGTCGGCAACGCGTACGTCCGGCTGCTCGACCGCACGGGTGAGTTCACCGCCGAGGTCCCGACCTCGGCGACGGGCCAGTTCCGCTTCTTCGGCGGCCCAGGCTCATGGACCCTTCGCACCCTCGCACCCAAGTCGGTCTCGGTCGACAACACGGTGGAGGCGGCGATCGGCAAGGTCACCGAGGTGGAGATCGAAATCTCTCCGGTGCTCGCTTCGGTCTGAGTCCCCGAAGGCTGAGTAGAAACACGTACGGCGCGTCCCTTCGGGGCGCGCCGCACGTGTTCGGTGAGCTCGGTGTTCAGGCCTGTCGCGCCCAGTAGTCGCGGACGAAGGCGGTGATCGGCTCGGCGAGCTCCGGGCGGCACACCAGGAGATCGGGCAGCAGCACATCGTCCTGGTTGTAGCGGAGCTCGGCGCCGTCGGCGCGGCTGGTGTGCAGGCCGGCGGCACGCGCGACGACGACCGGCGCCGCAGAGTCCCATTCGTACTGACCGCCGGCGTGAACGTACGCATCGGTGACATCGCGTACGACGGAGATGACCTTGGCGCCGGCCGAACCCATCGGCACGAGATCGGCGCCGATGGCCTCGGCCAGTGCGGTGACGAACTCCGGCGGACGGGTGCGACTCACCGCGATGCGCGGACGCTCGCTGCTGCGTGGCGGCACCGTCGACGGCGACGCGGTGCTGAACGTCGTGCCGAGCCCTGGTTGCGCGACCGCGCCGGCCACCAGGTCTCCGTCCTCCCACAACGCCACGTGGATCGCCCAGTCATCGCGCGGCGGCTCGGAGAACTCCCGGGTGCCGTCCACCGGATCGATGATCCAGACCCGACGTGAGCTGAGTCGGGCCTTGTCGTCCTTGCCCTCCTCGCTGAGCACCGCGTCATCGGGCCGGTGCGCGGCCAGGAACCGCATCAGGAACTCGTGCGAGGCCAGGTCGCCGGCGTCCTTGAGCGCCTTTCCCTCCAGCCCCGAGCTTCGGACGCCCTCGAGCAGCTCCCCGGCTGCGGTGGCCGCCTCGGCGGCGAGCAGATGGTCGTTGGCGGCGAGGTCGCTCTCAGATGAGTTCACGGCACGCACTCTATTCAGTCGATCCGCAATGGGTCAGGCGCCCTCGACCGTCGCCGTCACGCGAGGTGACCGCGCGACTTCAGCAGGTCGAGGATCGCGGTCAGCACCTCGCCGACCGAGCGACCGACCGTGTCGATGCGGAGGTCGGCGTCGCCCGGAACCTCGTAGGGAGACGAGATGCCGGTGAACTGCTCGATCTCGCCCCGGCGGGCCTTCGCGTACAACCCCTTGCGATCGCGCCGCTCGCACTCCTCGAGAGGCGTGGCCACGTGGATCAGGACGAACGCACTGCCGACCTCCTGCGCCATCTCGCGAGCGCGCCGACGCGTGCGGTCGAATGGCGCGATCGGACTGCAGATCACCATGCCGCCATGGCGGCTGATCTCTGCGGCCACCCAGCCGATGCGCTCGATGTTGGTCTCGCGGTCCTCCGGCGAGAACGTCAACCCGGCCGACAGGTTGCGCCGGACGCGGTCGCCGTCGAGCAGGGAGATCGTACGGATGCCGTTCTCGAGGACGTGATCGCGCAGGGCCTCGGCGAGCGTCGACTTCCCGCTGCCGGACAGCCCGGTCAGGAACACGACGAGTCCCTGGTCGAGACCGCTGGGGCGATCGCGCTCGACGACCACCGCGATGTCATTCGGCAGCTCGCCGACGCCGGCCGGCCACAGGATCTCCGGGCCGGGTGCGTATGCCGCCACGACCGTGGCACGGAACTCGGCGTCGTCCTCGCTCTCGCGTCGAGCCGCGATCGGCACCACCACGACGTGCGACTCCTTGAACGACTCGGCGGCCACCAGCGTCGCCCGGATGAGGCCGTGCGCCGAGACGCCGACAGGGGTGCCGATACCGGCCATGACGATGAACAGGACGGGCGCGCTGCCGGCACGCCGGCGGATGTCGTCGAGGTCGCTGACCGTGAGGGGTGCCGCCACCGCGACGCTGAGGACGGCGCGATCGAGTGAGGCCTTGGTCTCCGACGGTGGGGCGTACAGCTCGCTGAACGGGCGCCGGATGATCCCGGGCAGGGCGCGGATCGGGCCGATCAGGCTCATCACATCGTCCGACACCGGTTCGGCCCGATCGAGGATCAGCACCGCCAGGGGTACGCCTTCGGGGTCGACGAGCTCCAGCGCACCGGCCTCCTGCGCCCTCATCGCGACCGCTGCGGGTACCTCCAGCGTGACCGGGCGTTCGGCCTCGCCGAAGCCCTGCGTCGGTGCGAGCGCCCCCATCCGCAACAGCTCGACATCGTCGAGCTCGCGCGTGCCAGGAAGGTACTGCGGGAGGGATCCGGGGGCGGTTTGCACGCGTGACATTGTGCCATTCTCACCAGGCGACCGGTCCGACCAGAGAGCATTCCACCCGCGATAACATCGACCAGCACAAACGAGAGGTCCCTATGCATTCGCCGACCGACTATCGCCTCAGTCATCTTGATGAGCTCGAGGCCGAGTCGATCCACATCTTCCGCGAGGTCGCCGCCGAGTTCGAGAAGCCGGTGCTGATGTTCTCGGGCGGCAAGGACTCGATCGTCATGCTTCGGCTGGCCGAGAAGGCGTTTCACCCCGCGCGCATCCCGTTCCCGGTCCTCCAGGTCGACACCGGATTCGACTTCGACGAGGTGCTGGCGACCCGTGACGCCTGGGTCAACCGGCTTGGCGTACGCCTGATCGTCGCCTCCGTCGACGAGGCCATCGCCAACAAGATCGTCGTCGACGACGGACGTACGACCCGCAACCGGTTGCAGATCGGCACCCTGCTCCACGCCCTCGAGGAGGGCGGCTTCACCGCCGCCTTCGGTGGCGGGCGGCGCGACGAGGAGAAGGCTCGGGCCAAGGAACGCATCTACTCCCACCGCGACGACTTCGGCCAGTGGGACCCCAAGAACCAGCGCCCCGAGCTGTGGTCGCTCTACAACGGACGCATCCACCCCGGCGAGCACATGCGGATCTTCCCGCTGTCGAACTGGACCGAGCTCGACGTGTGGCACTACATCGCGCAGGAGGACATCGAGATCCCCTCGATCTACCTCGCTCACCAGCGCCGCGTCTTCGAGCGGGACGGCATGCTCCTGTCGGAGCACCCGGCCAACGTGCTGCGCGACGGCGAGGTCGTCACCGAGCGCACCGTCCGGTTCCGCACGGTCGGCGATCTGACCCAGACCGGATGCGTCGAGTCGACCGCGGTCACGTACGACCAGATCATCGAGGAGATCTCGGTCGCCCGGATGACCGAACGCGGCGCGACCCGCGGTGACGACCGATTCTCCGAAGCCGCGATGGAAGACCGCAAGCGTGAGGGCTATTTCTGATGGATTTGCTGAGATTCGCCACCGCCGGCTCGGTCGATGACGGCAAGTCGACCCTGATCGGACGCCTGCTCCTCGACTCCAAGTCGATCTTCGAGGACCAGATGGAGGCCATCGAGGCGACCTCGGTCGCCAAGGGCTTCGACTACACCGACCTCGCCCTGCTGACCGACGGTCTGCGATCCGAACGCGAACAGGGCATCACGATCGATGTCGCCTATCGCTACTTCGCGACCCCGCAGCGCAAGTTCATCGTCGCCGACACACCGGGCCACTTGCAGTACACCCGCAACATGGTCACCGGCGCGTCGCGATCCGATCTCGGGCTGATCCTCGTGGACGCCCGCCAGGGCCTCACCGAGCAGTCCCGGCGCCACGCCGTGCTGCTGTCGCTGCTGCGCGTGCCGCACCTCGTGCTGGCGGTCAACAAGATGGACCTCGTCGACTACGACGAAGCCGTCTTCAAGCAGATCTACGACGACTTCACCTCGTTCGCGACCAAGCTCGCCGTGCCCGACCTGACGGTCATACCGCTGTCGGCGCTCAAGGGCGACAACGTGGTCTCCCGATCCGAGCACATGCCGTGGTACCAAGGCCCCTCGTTGCTGCACCACCTCGAGCACGTGCATGTGGCGTCCGACCGCGACCTGATCGACGCCCGACTCCCCGTGCAGTACGTCATCCGGCCCAAGTCCGACGACTTCCACGACTACCGTGGCTACGCCGGTCAGGTGGCCGGCGGGGTGTTCAAGCCCGGTGACGAGGTCATGGTGCTGCCCAGCGGCATGTCGTCGACGATTGCCGGTATCGACCTGTTCGACACCGAGCTCGACGCGGCGTTCCCGCCCATGTCGGTGGTCCTGCGCCTCGCCGACGACCTCGACATCTCCCGCGGCGACATGATCTGCCGGGTCGGCAATGCGCCGGATGTCACCCAGGACATCGACGCGATGATCTGCTGGATGACCGCGGCGCCATTGCACCCACGACAGAAGCTGCTGATCAAGCACACGACGCGACTCAGCAAGGCAGTGGTCACGGAGGTCAAGTACCGCCTCGACATCAACACGCTGCATCGCGATCTGACCAGCGAGGAGCTCGGCCTCAACGAGATCGGCCGGGTCACGCTCCGCTCCGCCTCGCCGCTGCTCGCCGATCCGTACAGCAAGAACCGCACGACCGGGTCGTTCATCCTGATCGATCAGGAGAGCGGAACCACGGTCGGTGCCGGAATGATCAACGGTTGAAGTAGCTGTGAGCAGGCCCTGAACGTCCCCGATGACGCTGATTTCGGTCCCTCGGGACGGGCGCCAAAGTTGGGCGCGGGAGCAAACTGGTGCAACTATCCGGCAGTCTGCGTTAGGATTTGTCAGAACCGGTCGCCGAGTGGCGGCCGTTCAACACCGTGTGGGCGCCCAAATGGGCCTACCAACAGCACCATGCGCCATCTCTGTCGTGAAACTCGGATCCCCTTGGGAGTACGGAATGAAGAATCTCAGGCTTGCTGCCGCAGCAGCCGTGGCTGGAGTGCTGGTGCTGCTGTCGTCCGGCGCCGCACAGGCCTACCCTGACTGCGGTATCGATCTGAACCTGACGATCCACAAGACGCCTCTGACCGGCGGCAAGAGCTTCGACTATGTCGCCAGCGCTCCCGACGGAACCAATTGCGACTGGACCGTGACCTATGCCGGCAAGAAGCAGACCGGTAGCGGCGATTCGATCTCGGGCACGTTCAAGACCAAGCACGTCACCAAGAGCTTCACTTCCAAGCTCACGGCCGCGTGCACCCACACCGTCGGCGTGAGCGGGCCGATCACCAAGTCGAACAAGGTGGTTTCGGCGGTCTACCTGACCTCGTCATCCTCCTCGACGGTGCCGACCGCGACGCAGCAGCAGACGTGCCCCATTTCGGCCGACATCACCCTCCTGCCGAAGGGAGCCGACACCAATGACGGCGGTCTGCTTCCCAACACGGGTGGCTCCAACTTGTGGATCCTCGTACTCGGAGGCGTTCTGCTCGTCGGTGGAGGTGGCGCCATCCTCGCCTCCCGCCGTCGCTCCACGCACTAGAACGCGAACACCTACGACCATGCACGTCCACCCACCGTGGGCGTGCATGATCGTTGTTCGGGCCTCTTCCACCCGCAATGTCTCGTCACGAGGTGAGTCATGAGTTGGTCCCAACCGTCCGGGCGGCGAAACCGGCACCTTCGCTGGTACGAAAAGATCACCCGGGGTCAGGTGGCAGCGGCCTGTGCCGCAGTGGTGGTGCTCGTGGTGTTGTTCTTCATGTGGGAGGCCTCCCGCGCGACGTCCGCGCTCCGACTCGCCGGCAGCCAGGCGCAGGTTCTCCAGAACCAGATTGTCGCGGGCGACGATGCCTCGGCCGCCGCGACGCTTCGCGACCTCCAGGCGTCAGCGCACCGAGCGAAGAGCTCGACGGATGGGCCCCTGTGGAGCATCGGCTCGAAGGTGCCCTACTTCGGAAAGAACGTGGACGCAGTCCGCACGGTGTCGGACGTGATCGACAACATCGCCACCGATGCGCTGCCGCCTGTGGTGAAGTTGTCGAAGCAGATCAACCTCAATACGTACAGCCCACACGATGGCGCCGTCGACCTCTCAGCAATCCGTTCGGCCGCTCCCTCCGTCGCCAGAGCATCGAAGGCACTCGACAACGCGAAGAAGGAGCTTCGAGGCATCGACGCAGGCTCCCTGCTCGTACCGCTTCGCGATCCGGTCAACGTCGTGAAGTTCAAGGTCGACAGCGCGCAGTCCGCCGCATACTCGGCAAACCTGGCGGGCAAGCTCCTGCCGGAGATGCTCGGTGGCACGGGCACCCGTCACTACCTCCTCCTGATCCAGAACAACGCCGAGGTCCGCTCCACCGGCGGCATCTCCGGCTCGTTCTCGGTGCTCAAGGCCCGCGACGGCAAGTTGTCGATGGGATTCCAGGGATCGGTCAAGGACCTCAAGCAGTTCAAGAAGCCAGTCGTGAAGCTGACGGGGGACGAGGCCAGCGTCCTCCCTCCGACGATGGCGACCGACCTGCGCGATGCCAACGCCACTCCGGACTTCCCGCGGACCGGCGAGATCACAGCGGTGATGGCCGAGAAGCGCCTCAAGCAACACATTGACGGCGTGATCTCCGTCGATCCTGTCGCGCTGGGCTACATCCTCGCCGGCACCGGCCCGGTCAAGGCGGGCGCGGGACTCGTCATCGATCAGGCGAATGCCGTCGACGTCCTGCTGAACTCGGTCTATCAGGCCTTTCAGGATCCAACGGCTCAGGACGACGTCTTCAAGCGCGCTGCAAGGAACATCTTCAACGTCGTCAAGTCCGGCAAGGGACAGCCGCACGTCGTCATCACCGGTCTGGTCAAAGCTGCGGACGAGAACCGCCTGATGGTCTGGTCGTCACATCCGTCCGAACAACGGAGGATTGCCACCTCGGGTGTCAGC
>JAWWPE010000083.1:0-3981 GCA_033850895.1 Nocardioidaceae bacterium
GGTCAATGACACCCCACTGCCGGTTGAGTCGCTCCCGCCACATCCGCCCGAAGCCGGTGGAGCCGCCGTACTCGGGCGCCACGACGCCGATGCCGCGCGACGTGAAGTAGGCGATCTCGAGATCGAGCCCGGTGCCGTTGTTGCCAGTAGGTCCGCCGTGAATATGGACGACGTACGGCGCGGGCGCGCCATCCGTGGCTTCGGCATGGGTCGGCGGGTAGACATTCGCCGGTATGCGCGAGCCATCCGACGCATTGAACCAGCGGAGCTCCGGGGCGGGCAGCCAGTCGGCGGCGAGATCGGCGACGCCCTCGATTTCCGGCAGTGCCGGCAGGTCGCCGATCGTCTCGACGACGCCGTCTGCGTACGTCGCCACAGTCGGCAACCGCTTGGGCCCGAACGCGGCACCCGCAACGCGGCCGTTCTCGACCGAGACGGAAGCCGACCACGACGGCAGACCAGCGTCGTCTCCCGCGGTCGCCGGCGAGATGGTCCCGGCCGATTCGTCGAGGATCGCCAGTCGACTGTCCTGGTGGACGGCGAAGACACCGGGCGAGACGATGCCGAACCAGGTCTGCCCCACGCGCCACAGGGCACCGCCCAGCTCGGACTCGACCGGGTGGATCGGCACGGCCTCCTCGCCCAACCGGTGCCGGTAGAGATTGGACCAGCCGGAGACGTCGGACAAATAGACAAGTGTGTCGTCTGACTCCCACTCGACCTGACAAATCGATATGCCGTCACCGACGGTCTGCTCGGTGGGGGCTCCCCCGGCCACGACCCGGCACTGGGTCAATCGACCTTCGACCACGTCCGCGACCACGACTTCGGTGCGATCCCACGACATGTATGGATGGTTCCAGCCGAGCCAGGCCGCCCTCGTGCCGTCGGGCGAGAGCCGGAGCTTGCCGAGGAAGTGGTGGCCGCCGAACTCGACACCCGCGCCCAGCACTCGCACGGCGGAGGGATCGTCGGCCGCACGACCGTCCAGCGGAATCGCGACGAAATCCCTGGTCACGTCGGTCGGCTCGTCCCCGTAGAAGTCCTCGCGCAGTACCCACACCTCATCGCCGACGGCGACCGGCCCGGCATAGCGGTAGGCGGCCGGGCGCGACGGCGCGGGAGTCAGCGGCGATGACGGGCCGCCGATCGACTGCGCATACAGCCGCTGGTCGGTCCACTCGGCGTAGCAGAAGCGCCCACCCGGCAGAGGGGCGTACGGCTCACCGCCGTACTCGTGCACCCGCGACCGGACGTTGCTGCCGGGATCGGTCAGCGAGCCAGAAGCCCGACGAAGCCCGTAGCCACGGCCGTCGTCGGTGCTCTGGATCCACCAGACCTCGCCCTCGACCTGGCTGACCCAGCTGACCGAGGCGTGCGAGCCCGCGACATCTTCCGGCCGGATCGGCGAGTCCCAGACGCGACGCGCCTCACTCATCGACGACGCCGATCGCCGAGGGCACGACGGACAGGAGCTTCCTCGTGTAGTCGTGCTGCGGGTCGAGCAACACGTCCTCGACGGTGCCCTCTTCGACGATGTGGCCCTCGTGCATCACCACGACACGATCCGCGATGTTCCAGGCGAGCCCGAGGTCGTGGGTGATGACGAGCGCCCCGAGGCCCAGCTCGTCCTTGAGGCGCAGCAGCAACGCCAGGATCTCGCCGCGTACGGATGCGTCGAGACTCGCGACCGGCTCGTCAGCGACGAGGAACTCCGGCGCGAGAGCCAGCGCACCGGCGATGACGACGCGTTGCCGTTGCCCACCTGACAGCTCCTGCGGGATCGCGGTGAAGAAGCTCTCCGGCGGGGTCAGCTCTGCCTGCTGCAGCGCCGTGCTGACGATGTCGCGCTCGTCGCCGGGCAGCGAGTGGATTCGTGGACCTTCGGCGACTGCCTCGTAGACCGAATGCTTCGGATTGAGCGAGGCGTTGGGGTCCTGGAGCACGAACTGCACCTGCCTGCGGTACGCCTTCAACGCCTTGCGGCTCGTCGCGAGCGGCTTGCCCTCGTAAAGCACGGCACCGCGTGTGGGGTACTCGAGGCCGAGGATCGTACGAGCGAGGGTCGTCTTGCCCGAGCCGGACTGGCCGACCAGCGCGACGATCTCACCGCGGCGCAGCGACAGGTCCACGCCATCGACGGCGCGGACACGGCCGGCGCGGGAGGCGAACGTGACACCGAGATCCCGCACCGCGAGCACGACATCACCCGGCTCGCGCGCATCGCGAAGGACGGCACCGGTCTGGTCGGGCGCATCGGGCGCCGTGTATCCCGGCAGCCGTTTGCGGGACGATGTGTCACCGATCATCGGGAATGCCGCCGCCAGCGCCTTGGTGTGCGGGTGCTCCGGGTGCCGCATGACCCGCGCGCTGGGTCCTTCCTCGACGATCTTGCCGTCCTGCATCACGCAGATGCGCTCGCACGTTGCCGCGAGCACGGTGAGGTCGTGGCTGATCATGATCAGCGACAGCGAGCGTTCGCGGACCAGGTCGGTCAGCACCTTCAGCACCTGGGCCTGCACGATGACGTCGAGCGCCGTGGTCGGCTCGTCCGCAATGATCAGCTCCGGATCACACGCCAGCGCCATCGCGATCATGATCCGCTGCTTCTGCCCGCCGGAGAGCTCGTGGGGGTATGAGGTGGCCTTCGCCGGCTGGAGATCGACGAGCTTGAGGAGCTCAGCGACCCGTGCGGCCCTGGACGATGCATCCGGATAGACCTTCGCGCGATGTATGCGCAGCGCCTCGGCGATCTGGCTGCCCACCCGCTGCACCGGATTGAGCGAATGCATCGCACCCTGGAACACCACCGCCGCCTCGGTCCAGCGCACCGCGCGCAACCGGCCCCAGGAGATCGTGGTGATGTCGTCATCGCCGAGCAGGATCTTGCCGTCGACCGTCGCATTCACCGGCAACAAGCGGAGCACGGACAACGCGAGCGTCGACTTCCCGCACCCCGACTCACCCGCCAGGCCCAGCGACTCCCCCGGTTCGAGGGTGAGGCTCACGCCGTCGACGGCTTGGATGCGTCCGCGTCCCTCGTCGCCCACGGTGCTGTAGGAGATGCGTACGTCTTCAAGCTCGAGTCGTGGCATCAGCGGCCTCGCAGGGTCGGATTGATGACCGCCTCGAACGCGCGGCCGACGAGGGTGAAGCACAGCACGACCACCACGATCGCCAGGCCCGGCGGCAGAACGAACCACCAGAAACCGGCTGTCGCCGCGCCGGTGTCGAGCGCGGACTTCAGCATGCTGCCCCACGAGATCGCGGTCGGGTCACCCAGTCCGAGGAACGACAGCGTCGACTCGGAGATGATCGCCGAGCCGACGGTGAGCGTGGTGTTGGCCAGCACGAGCGGGAGCACCGCCGGAAACACGTGCTTGGTGATGATGTGCAGGTCACCGGCCCCGAGTGCGACCGACCGCTCGATGTACGGACGTGCCTCGATCGTGAGCGTCTGCGAGCGTACGAGCCGCGCGGTGGCCGCCCAGGACGTGAGGCCGATCGCGACGATGATCGTCGTGACCCCGCGCTCCAACACGGTCGACAGCACGATCGCCAGGACCAGTGACGGGACGACGAGGAAGAAGTCGATGACCCGCAGGATGACGGACCTAACGATGCCTTGGAAGTGACCCGCGGCCATCCCCATCGCGGTGCCGATGATCATCGACATCGCGGTCGCGGCGAATCCCACGAGCAAGGAGATGCGCGTGCCCCAGAGCAGGAGCACGAGCACGCCGCGGCCGGCCGGATCAGTGCCGAGCGGATGGCCCCAGGTCGGAGACTGATTGGGCTTGCCGGCCACCTGGGTGACGTCGAGCAGGTGCGACGGCGCGATCAGTGGCGCGAGGACCGCCAACAGGATGACGACCACCAGGATCACCAACCCGATGACACCCGACGGATGTGAGCGGAACTCCTTGAACACCTCGCGCCGACGATCCCGCCGGCGAAGCGCAGCCACCGACGTCATGCCAT
>JAWWPE010000113.1:0-20868 GCA_033850895.1 Nocardioidaceae bacterium
GCGCCGCCGCGGTCCAGTCGCCCTGCTCCAGCATGACGCGCGCCCGCCACGCGGTTGCATAGTCGCCGCGGCCGTCCAGGTCGTGGGCCGCGCACCAGTCCATCGCCTCGTCGAGCCAGCGCGCCGCGACGTCGTACCGCCTGATCTCACCGGCGCCGGACCCGAGATTGACCAGGATGCTGGCGACCAGCTGGTCGTCACCGGCCTGACGGGCGAGCCCGAGGCCATTCACGAGCGCTGCCTCCGCTTCGTCAGGGGTGCTGAACCAGAGCGCGCTGCCGATGGCGTTCCAGGCGAGGCCGCGAGTCGCGGCGGCACTCGTAGGCGCGAGGTCGAGCGCTCGGCGGCCGGCCGAGACCGCACCGTCGACGTCGCGGGCCAGCATCCGTTGGATCGCCTGCTCGGCACAGGCATCGGCCAGCACGGGGCTCACGGCCGCCTCGAGCTCGAGCACGAGAGCGTCGATCAGCGAGCGCGCCTGCGGCCCGTGGCCATCGGACCCGAGGCAGGTGGCGTGGCGCAGGCGATCGCGGGCGGCCTGGTCCGGGTCGTTCAGCTGGAGCCGCAGGCGCGCTGCTTCGTCGTATGCCGTCGCCGCGACACCCGCCCGTCCCGCGGCGTTGGCTGCCGCCGCCAGACCCTCCAGCGCCGTGGCGCGGGTCGCAGTCGCCTCGCTGCCGAGTCCGGCCAGGGCGACTTCGAAATGTCGCGCGGCGTCCCGGTGGGCGCCGAGCGCCCGGGCGCGCTCGGCGGCGGCGAGAGCGTATTTCGTCGTCAGCGGGCGGTCGCCGGCGCCCTGGGCATGGTGGGCCAGCTCGGCGGGGTCGACCAGTGCGCCGGCATCGGCGGTGATCAGCCGAAGGATCGCTGTGTGAAGGGCGCCACGACGTACGGGAGCGAGGCTCTGCTCTACCGCGCGTCGGGCCACTTCGTGCCGGAACGTGACGAGCTGCCCGTCGGTCCTGAGCAGCCCCGACCCGAGGCACTCATCGATCGTCGCAGGATCCGTGACGAGCCTGCCGACGAGGGAGATCGCGCCACCACGCGGCAAGACTGACACCGCTTCGAGGGAGCCGCGCGCCTCGGGGCTGAGGGTCGAGGCGCGGGCCAGCACGCTGTCGACGACCGTCTCCGGCAGGTCGGATGCTGCGGTGGCCAGCACCTCGGTGACGTAGAACGGGTTGCCTCCGGTGAGGTCGTGCAGGGTGTCCGCCGGGGTGTCGGTCCCTGCACACAGCTCGGCGACCGCGGCCAGGCTCAGTCCCGGGACGGCGAGCCGGGTCACGGGTTCGCCCGCGAGCCTGCCGAGCGCGTGCCGGAGCGGATGACTCGACCCCACCTCGTCGGACCGGAACGTGACGAGCAGCAGCAGCGGCACGTCGCGGATGCGCCGGGTCAGGAACACCAAGAGGTCGAGCGTCGCGTCATCGGCCCAGTGCGCGTCCTCGACGACCGCGATCGTGGGTTCGTGCACCAGCAGATCGCGGACCCACGACATCACCCGGCGCGGTTCACCGGTGCTTCGCAGGGTCTCGTGCAGGCCCGCGTCGAGTGCGGCCGCCATGTCGACGAACGGTCCCAGGGACCTCGGCGACTCGAGTGGATCGCAGTAGCCGATGACCGTGCGCACGTCATCGGCATGAGCGTCGAGGAACGCCGTCAGCACGGACGACTTGCCGATACCCGCCTCGCCGGTGAGGAGCACGAGGCGGCCAGCGCCCTCGCGAGACAGCGCGAGCTCGGTCTCGAGGGACGCGAGCAGCAGGTCCCGCTCGAGCAGCGCCATGTCGACATCGTAGGTGTCGCCGTGGTGCCGACGTCAGATGTTGCGATCGCTCCGGTTGTTCTTGACGTCATGGCCGGGCAGGTGCTGCTCCTCGCGCGACCGGTCGGGACTGCCGTATCCGCTCAGCGCCACCACGAACAGGACGCCGGCGAATGCGGCGACTCCGAAGATGAGGAAGACGACCTGGGTCTGGGACACGCCTTCACGATAGTCAGTCGCCCCACACCCGGCTCAGCCGGACCAGCTTCGTTCGACCAGCCGGATCGCCTCGTCGATGGAGAGACCCTGCCGTCGGGCGACCAAGGCGTACGCCTCCGCGGCCTTGACCGCCTCGGTGTCATCGAGGCGCCGGCTCGCGACGTACGTGCCGGCGCGCCCGCGGGTCTCGATCACACCGTCGGTCTCGAGGGCGCGGTAGGCCTTCGCCACGGTGTTGGTGGCGAGGCCGAGATCGGCGGCGAGCTGGCGTACGGTCGGCAGCTTGTGGCCGGGCTTGAGTGTGCCGGATGCGACCCCCTCGGCGAGCTGGCGGCGTACTTGTTCGTACGGCGGTTCGGCGCCTGCCGAGTCGACCGAGACCATGTCCATGGGCTTCATTGTCTCCTGCTGGCCGGCGGTGGGGATGTCGTCGGTCCCAACTAGGCTGGGACACACGATGACATCGCCGTTCCCCGTGCCCGAAGCCGCGCCTGAGAAGACTGATCAGGAGAAGTCGGAGGCACGTCGCGCCCGGTCCGACATCCTGCTCGACGGGCTCAACGACGCCCAGCGCGCAGCGGTTTCGCACCCCGGAGGGCCGTTGCTGGTGGTCGCCGGTGCGGGCTCGGGCAAGACTCGGGTGCTGACCCGCCGGGTGGCCTGGCTGATTGCGGCTCGCGGTGCGCATCCGGGGTCGATCCTGGCCATCACGTTCACCAACAAGGCTGCCGCCGAGATGCGCGAACGCGTCGCCGAGCTGGTCGGGCCGCGTGCCCGGTTGATGTGGGTCTCGACATTCCACTCCGCCGCGGTCCGCATCCTGCGGCGCGAGGCGTCGAAGTTCGGGTTCACGTCGTCGTTCACGATCTACGACACCGCCGACCAGCGCCGGTTGATGACCCAGGTCTGTCGTGACATGGACCTCGACCCCAAGCGGGTCAACCCGCGAGCCGTCCTCAACTGGATCTCCAACCTCAAGAACGAGCTCGTCGACCATGAGGCGGCCGCCAGCAAGGCCGAGAATCCCACCGAAGAGCTCTACGCCGAGGCATACGCCACCTATCAGGCGCGGTTGCGGGCCGCCAACGCGATGGACTTCGACGACCTGATCATGAACACGGTCCACCTGTTCCAAGCCTGGCCAGATGTCGCCGAGACCTATCGCCGGCGGTTCCGGCACGTGCTGGTCGATGAGTACCAAGACACCAACCATGCGCAGTACCAGCTGATCAAGGAGCTCACCGACGCCGAGTCCGATCTGCTCGTCGTCGGTGACTCCGACCAGTCGATCTATGCGTTCCGCGGCGCCAACATCCGCAACATCTTGGAGTTCGAGGACGATTTCCCCAACGCCACGACGATCCTGCTCGAGCAGAACTACCGGTCGACGCAGACGATCCTGTCGGCCGCCAACGCGGTGATCAGCCGCAACGAGGGCCGCAAGGACAAGCAGCTCTGGTCCGCCGAGGGTGACGGCGAGAAGATCGTCGGCTACGTCGGCGACGACGAGCGCGACGAGGCACAGTTCATCGCCGAGGAGATCGACAAGCTCGGAGATGCCGGCGAGGCGGCCGCCAAGGACGTCGCGATCTTCTACCGCACCAACGCGCAGAGCCGAGTCTTTGAAGAGGTGTTCATCCGGGTCGGGCTGCCCTACCGCGTCGTCGGCGGCGTCCGCTTCTACGAACGCAAGGAGATCAAGGACGCGCTGGCGTACGTCCGGGTGCTGGTCAACCCGCGCGACGCGGTGTCCCTGCGGCGCATCATCAACGAGCCCAAGCGCGGCATCGGTGACCGCGCCGAGGCGTCGATCCAGCGACTCGCCACGGCGGAGGACATCAGCTACTGGGAGGCGCTCACCCGCGCGGAGGAGGCCACCGACCTCGCCACGCGATCGCTCAACGCGATCCAGGGATTTGCGGCGACGATGTCCGACCTGATGGCGATGGCCGACAGCGGCGCACCGGCCGATGCGGTGCTCGAGGCTGCGCTGACCCGCAGCGGCTACCTCGCCGCCCTCGAGCAGAGCACCGACCCCCAGGACGAGACCCGGGTCGAGAACCTCGCCGAGCTGGTCGCGGTGGCCCGCGAGTTCGTCGTGTCGGCCAGCACCGTCGATGAGACCGAGCCGGTCGCCGACGACGCGGCAGCCGATCTGGCCCCCGGCTCACTGGCGGCGTTCCTCGAGCAGGTCGCGCTGGTCGCCGATGCCGACCAGATCCCGGACGAGGGTGATGGGGTCGTGACGCTGATGACCCTGCACACCGCCAAGGGGCTGGAGTTCCCGGTCGTGTTCCTCACCGGTCTCGAGGACGGTGTCTTCCCGCACATGAGATCGCTTGCCGACAACAAGGAGCTCGAGGAGGAGCGCCGGTTGGCCTACGTGGGCATCACCCGGGCGCGCACCCGGCTCTACGTCACCCGGGCCATGACCCGGGCTGCCTGGGGCGCGCCTTCGTACAACCCCGCCTCACGGTTCCTCGACGAGCTGCCGGAGGCCTTGGTCGATTGGCGCCGGGTTGCCTCGTCGCCGACCCAGTGGACGCCCAGCAGTCCATCGGTGACGGCTCGTTCATCGTTCCAGTCGTCCAACGTCGCGGCGCGGTCGAAGCGGGCGACCCGCGAGGTGATCTCGTTGTCCCCGGGCGACCGGGTCTCGCACGACACCTTCGGCATGGGCACGGTCGTGGCCATCGACGGTCAGGGCGACAAGGCCCAGGCGTCGGTCGACTTCGGCTCGCTGGGCGTCAAGCGGCTGTTGCTCCGCTACGCCCCGGTCGAAAAGCTCTGAGCGCTACGGGCGGATGCCGTGCTGCACGAGCACGGGGTACGGGTCGACGGCATGACCTTCGCCGAGCCCGTTGGGGTGCACCTCGAGGTGCAGGTGGGGGCCGGTCACGTTGCCGGTCGAACCGGTGTAGCCGATGACCTGTCCGGGCCCGACCTTCTGGCCCGGCTTGACGGCGAAGCGGCTCTGGTGGCAGTACCAGATGTCGGTGCCGTCGAGGAGTGTGATGATCGTGCGGTTGCCGAATGCGCCCTCGTAACCGGTCGACTTCACGGTGCCGGCGGCGACCGAGACGATCGTCGAACCGGACGGACCGGCGAAGTCGAGGCCGGTGTGGACCGTGGCCCACAGTCCGCTGCGCTGGCCGAAGCGGGCGGTCAGGTGGTAGCCGGTGACCGGCAGCACCCACTGGTTGCTCGTGGCGTACTTGGTGACGCGGTTCTTGGTCTCTTCCTGAGCCTTCAGCATCTGCGCCGCCTGCGTCTTGCCCTGCTTGGCGAGGTCTGACCGGCTGAAGTCGCGGCTCACGTCGACATTGCTGTTGAGGTCACCGTCACCGTCGCCGGTGTAAGCAGCGTTGATGTGCTGGTAGTTGCCCGCCGACAGCTCATTGCTGTCGGTGTGGCCGCTGAGGAGCGCAGAACCAAAACCAGCCACGATCAGCACGAATGCGCCGGCCATGGCTGGAGTGGGTCGAAGGGTGCGCTTGCGCGGCTTGCGTCGCTGGGCTGCCCGCTTGCCAGCGGTGCGCTTGGGGGACTCCTGGCGTACATCCAGTCGGCGTTTAGGCGCAGACGAAGTCACGCAAAAAACCTCCACGACGGGACAGCAGGACCCGACGAGCCTAGCCCAAGCCACGGTGAAGGTGAAACCGAATACGCGGATTGAACAACAAATGTGGATAACCCTGCGGGAAATGTCGACATGGTGTGATGACGTTCACGCGTGTGGCACCATCCGGTGATGGTGAAACGGCGCGTTGTCCTGGGTGCGCTGGGACCTGATGACGCACTCCCGGCGCTCGGACGCAGGCTGCGAGATGCCGGCGATGAGGTGGTGTTCGTCGGGGGCCGGCAGAGCGCCGAGCAGCTCGTACGCACGGCCGTCGCCGAGGATGCCCAGCAGATCGTGGTGCCGGCTCCTGACGTTCCGGTCGTGGAGTCGATGCTGGCGGAGCTCGGCGTCGACGGAGTCGCGGTCGGGTGTGACGAACCTGACGCCCCTGAACGGCCGATGAACGGATAGAGTCGCCAAGGCTCACTTTGTGCTGGCCTTCCAGCCACCGCCAGAGCCTTTTCGGACGTCAACACAGGACGGACACCACCGTGGATTTGATGGAATATCAGGCGAAGGAACTCTTCGCCAAGCACGATGTACCAGTCACCCTGGGCATCGTTGCCAACACTCCCGACGAGGCGAAGGCCGCTGCTGAGCAGCTCGGCGTCGTCGTCGTCAAGGCCCAGGTCAAGGCCGGCGGCCGCGGGAAGGCCGGCGGCGTCAAGCTCGCCAAGACGCCGGATGAGGCGTTCGAGCACGCCAGCGCGATCCTCGGCATGGAGATCAAGGGACTCACGGTCAACCGTGTCCTGATCGCTCCCGCCGCCAGCATCGAGGAGGAGTACTACTTCTCCTTCCTGCTCGACCGCGCCAACCGCAGCTATCTCTGCATCGCCAGCGTCGAGGGTGGTGTCGAGATCGAAGAGGTCGCCAAGACCAACCCCGATGCGGTCAAGCAGATTCCGATCGATGCCGGCACCGGCGTCGACGAGGCCAAGGCCCGCGAGATCGTGGCCGAGGCCGGATTCCCCGACGCGCTCGTCGAGCAGGCGGTCAAGACCGTGCTGACCCTGTGGGCGGTGTTCGTCGAGGAGGACGCCACGCTCGTCGAGGTCAACCCGCTCGCCAGGCTCGAGGGCGATGTACTCGAAGCCCTCGACGGCAAGGTCTCCCTCGATGAGAACGCGGAGTTCCGTCACGCCGATCACGCCGAGTTCGAGGACAAGGCCGCCGCGGACCCGCTCGAGGCGAAGGCCAAGGAGAAGGGCCTCAACTACGTCAAGCTCGACGGCGCCGTCGGCATCATCGGCAACGGCGCGGGTCTCGTCATGAGCACCCTCGACGTCGTCGCGTACGCCGGCGAGAAGCATGGCGGCGTCAAGCCGGCCAACTTCCTCGACATCGGCGGAGGCGCATCGGCGCAGGTCATGGCGGACGGCTTGGACGTCATCCTGGGTGATGAGCAGGTGAAGTCGGTGTTCGTCAACGTCTTCGGCGGCATCACGTCATGTGACGCCGTCGCCAACGGCATCGTCGGCGCGCTCGACATCCTCGGTGACGAGGCCTCCAAGCCGCTCGTCGTACGCCTCGACGGCAACAACGTCGAAGAAGGCCGCCGGATCCTCAACGAGCGCAATCACCCGCTCGTGACCCTGGTCGACACCATGGACGGTGCGGCAGACCGCGCCGCCGAGCTCGCTCACACCAACTCCAACGGACAGGGGGCCTGACATGTCGATCTTCCTGAACAAGGACTCCAAGGTCATCGTGCAGGGCATCACCGGCGGCGAGGGCACCAAGCACACCGCCCTGATGCTCAAGGCCGGCACCGATGTCGTCGGTGGTGTCAACGCTCGCAAGGCCGGCACCACCGTCGAGCACGTCGACGCGTCGGGCGACACGGTCGAGCTGCCGGTGTTCGGCACCGTCGCCGAGGCCATCGAGAAGACCGGGGCCGACGTCTCGGTCGCGTTCGTCCCGCCGGCGTTCACCAAGGACGCCGTCATCGAGGCGATCGACGCCGAGATCGGTTTGCTGGTGATCATCACCGAAGGCGTGCCGATCCAGGACAGCGCCGAGTTCTGGGCGTACGCCCAGGGCAAGAAGTCGCGCATCATCGGCCCGAACTGCCCCGGCATCATCACGCCGGGGGAGGCGCTCGCGGGCATCACGCCGGCGACGATCTCGGGTACGGGCCCGATCGGCCTGGTGTCGAAGTCGGGCACGCTGACCTACCAGATGATGTTCGAGCTGCGCGATCTCGGTTTCACCACCGCGATCGGCATCGGCGGTGACCCGATCATCGGCACCACGCACATCGACGCACTCGAAGCGTTCGAGGCCGACCCTGACACGAAGGCGATCGTCATGATCGGCGAGATCGGTGGCGACGCCGAGGAGAAGGCAGCCGCCTACATCAAGGAGCACGTCACGAAGCCGGTCGTCGGCTACGTCGCCGGCTTCACCGCTCCCGAGGGCAAGACGATGGGCCACGCCGGCGCCATCGTCGCCGACGGTGCGGGCACCGCGCAGGGCAAGAAGGAGGCCCTCGAGGCCGCCGGGGTCAAGGTCGGCAAGACGCCGTCCGAGACCGCCTCCCTGATGCGCGAGATCCTCAAGGGTCTCTGACCGTTCGAGCAGCGTCGAGAACGCCCTTCCACCACGGTGGGAGGGCGTTCTTGCGTCAGTGGGTGAGGTAGCGCAGCCGGGATCCGGCGCGGGCGGCCACGGCGGCGAATTCCTTCGAGGTGGTGTCGAAGCCGTTCGCCGGGGTGAACGTCACCTGGGCGACGTCGGCGCCGCGACGGACGATCGACATGCGGTAGTGGATGCGGCTGCCCTTGGTGATCTCGAGCCCGATGCGCCAGCTCCTGCCGGAGTAGTTGGCGGTCTTGAAGCTGCTCGGCTGGTCGATCCGGGCCGACAGCCGCTGCTTTGCGCAGTCATTGACCCGTGCGGCGATCGTCGTGACGAACTTCTTGGCGATCTTGACCGACTTGAAGTGAGCCACCGTCTCGGCGACGCCGAACTCCTTCGGCAGCTCCTTGGCCTGGGGAATCACGAAGACCTTGGCCCGGGCGCCGGGTTCGCCGCTGAAGTCGGCGCGATCACAGACCGTCGCCGCAGGGTTCTTTGCAGCCGAGAACGGCGCGATGCCCACCCAGACCTTGTCGATGTCCGCGATCGGCGGCAGGTCGACGATGCCGAGGAACGACGGGTCGGTGGAGGTGGGCGGCGGTTCGGTGCGCGTGACGGTGATGTCGTTGGTGCATCGGCCGCCGCTGTCGGTGCACACGCGGGACACGGAGTCGTTGAGCGTACGGGCGAATGTCGTGATGGCCGGACCCTTGGCGCCGTCAACCTCGTGCACCAGGGTGCTGGTGACCGTGCCGGTGTGGCTGAAGCCGACCGTGAACGTGCGCTCCGGGGTGCTGTGCGAACGGAGCCGCAGGATCTGGAAGTTGCCAATCGGCCGGTGCACGACATAGGCCGCGACCAGCTGCACTCGTGGGTGCTGGCAGTCGGAGTACCACTGCACGAGCCGCTGGTAGGCGGTTGCGGCCGTCTTGTCGCTGTGGGATACCTCGATCGACTGCGCGACGGTCTCGTCGCCGAGCCCGTTGGCCGCATAGGTGCGGACGAACACCCGGAGCGGATCCTTGTCGGCGAATCTCTTGACCGGGCAGGTGGCGTACGGCTTGGTGTTCTTGGGGTCGGTGTCGGTCGAGGCGATCTTCCAGCGGCGGGTCTGGTCGAGACGGTTGACCTGGGCCGTGCTCAGCAGGTCGCCGGTTCCGATCTTCTGCACATCGAGGAGGGGGTCGGAACGTTCAGACCCGATCTTCTCGCGATAGGGGAGCGACGACCGGCTGGCCAGGGCGTCTCCGTCGGTGACCACCAGCCCCCCGCCGATGATGAGCGCGACCGCTGCGGCGACCAGCAGGACGGTGTTGCGGCGGCGCCCGCGCTTGGCGGCGGTCCGCACCGTGACCGGCGGCGGCGGATCGAACTCCTCGGTCGCCGACCCCAGGTTGTGCATGCGCCGCTCGATCTGGTCGATCGTCTGTGACATCGCGCGCTCCAGGGAGCCCAGCGCGTTGGTGACGCTCTCGATGCCCTCTTCGGCGGGCACCCCGACCTCACGGGATGCCTCCTCGAGGTCGGTGTTGCCGAGGGTCATCAGCACGATCAGGCGACGGTCGTCGACCGAGAGGTCGCCGAGGGCGTCGAGCAGCTGCGTGTCGCTGTCCTGCTCGTGCTTGCGGCGGAGCGGATGCGTGCTGCGGCTCAGCGCGGTGAGCTTCCACGCCTCGTTGCGCACGTAGCCGAGCGGGTGCCGGTCGCGGATCTTCGACCAGTCGCGCCAGGCCCGGCGATAGGCGTCGACGGTGGCCTCGAATGCCACGTTGCGGTCGCCGCTGACGGCGTACGTGACCCGGAAGGCCTCAGAGAAAGTGGAGGAATAGAAGCTGTTGAACTCGTCGACGCGAGTCATGTCCAGCCTCCTCATGCATCACGGCGTGCCTCTGTGCAACGCCATGACTTTACAGGGAGGATGAAGCGGTGCCCGAGCCGTCTGGATCAACGTTTCTCCGGCCGGCCTTTCTGACTGCGGCGCTTGCCACTGTGGCGTCCGGTGCGGTGGCGGCGGTGATCGTCGTCGCCGGTCACGGATCGGCCAAGCTGTCGTTCGCCGGGCTCGTACGCTCATCAGCCCGCGCCTGGCTGGTCTCGGTCGGCTCCGGTCTCGACGCTGGTCAGATCTCGCTCGAACTCGTGCCACTAGGCGCCACGTTGTTGTGCATCGCCCTCGTGGCGGTGACCGCCGCGTGGGTCGCCAGCGAACCCGTGGAGGAGCTTGGCGCGTTCTCGGCCACCACGGCGGGTGCCCTCGGGGTGATCGCGGGCATCGCGTCGTCGGCGACCAACTCCGGCGACATCCACACCTCGGTGGTCCGCGCGGCATTCGGTGCGTTCGCGGTGGGCGGACTCGGTGCGGCGTTGGGTGCCGGTGTGCGGCATCGGTCGGCTGACCGGTTGTGGTTCACCGCCAACCGGGACGTACGAGCGGTGGTCCGGGCCGCGGTGCCCGGCGTCCTGGCGGTGCTCGGATCCTCGGCGGCGATCGTGCTCGTGCTGCTGATCCTGCACCTGCCACGCGCCTCCGACCTGTGGGCGGCGCTCGAACCCGGGCTCGGTGGTGGATTCGCCCTCGCCGTGATCTGCATCCTGGCGGTGCCGACCCTCGTCCTGTGGACCGCGGCAGCCTTGATCGGGCCGGGGTTCCAGCTCGGAACGCATACCTCCGTCGACCTCACGGGCGCCCAGCTCGGGGCGGTGCCGGGGCTGCCGATCCTCGCCGCGCTTCCGTCGCCAGGGGCGTTTCCCGGGTGGGTGATCGTGCTCAATGTGATCCCCCTCGCGGCCGGGATGCTGGCCGGCTGGAAGGTGGACGCGGGGGAGCGCGAGGACATTCTCAGCCGGGTCGGCCTCGGTGCGGCCGCGGGCGCGGTGGCCGGATTCCTGCTCGGGGTGCTGGTCGCGATCTCGGGTGGCGCGATCGGTCCCGGGCGGATGGCCGACGCCGGACCGCCGACGCTGACCCCGTTGCTGGTGGCCGTGCCCGTCATGGCGCTGGGCGGCGCGCTCGGCGCTGCGCTCGCCCACTATCGTGGGACACGTGCCAAGCGCCCCTCGGACACCAGCTCGACTGGTCGTCCTCGTCTCTGGAAGCGGCACCAATCTCCAGGCGCTGATCGACGCCACGGCGAGTCCTGACTACGGCGCCGAGATCGTCGCGGTGGGGGCTGATCGCGGCGACATCGAGGGCCTCGCCCGGGCCGAGCGCCACGGCATACCGACCTTCATCGTCCGGGTCTCCGACTTCGCCGAGCGCGCCGACTGGGATGCCGCGCTGACCGAGACCGTCCTCGCGTACGACCCAGACCTGATCGTTTCTGCGGGATTCCTCAAGCTGGTCGGCGAGAAGTTCCTGACCGCGTTCGACGGCCGCTACATCAACACCCACAACGCCTTGCTTCCCGGGTTCCCCGGGATGCACGGCCCGCGCGATGCCCTCGAGTACGGCGTCAAGCTGGCCGGTGCGACGCTGTTCTTCGTCGACCTCGGCGTCGACACCGGGCCGATCATCGCCCAGGTCGCGGTGGAGGTCGCCGACGACGACACCGAGCACACCCTCACCGAACGCATCAAGGACGTCGAACGTCGGCAGCTCGTCGACTCCGTCGGCCTCCTGGTCCGCGAAGGCTGGACCATCGACGCACGAAAGGTCACCATCCCGTGAGCCCAGATTCCGCCACCCGACCGCTCAAGCGCGCACTCGTCTCGGTCTACGACAAGACCGGGCTCGAAGAACTGGTCCGCGATCTGCACGCCGCCGGCATCGCGATCGTGTCGACCGGTTCGACTGCCAAGACGATCGAGGCCGCAGGCGTGCCCGTCACGCCGGTCGAGGAGCTCACCGGCTTCCCCGAGTGCCTCGACGGCCGGGTCAAGACGCTGCACCCCCGCGTACACGCCGGGATCCTCGCCAACCTGCGGCTCGACGACCACGTCAAGCAGCTGGCCGATCTCGAGATCGAGCCGTTCGACCTGGTGATCGTCAACCTCTACCCGTTCCGCGAGACCGTCCTCTCCGGCGCCACCCCCGACGAGTGCGTCGAGCAGATCGACATCGGTGGTCCCTCGATGGTCCGCGCCGCCGCCAAGAACCACCCCAGTGTCGCGGTCGTCGTGTCACCAGCGCGCTACGACGCCGTACGCGAGGCGATCACCGCTGGTGGCTTCACGTTCGAGCAGCGCAAGCGTCTCGCGGCTGAGGCGTTCGCCCACACCGCGTCGTACGACGTCGCGGTTGCCTCATGGTTCTCCGGTGCGTACGCGCCGGCTGAGGACGGCTGGCCCGAATTCACCGGTGCGACCTGGGAGAAGTCCGCGGTGCTCCGCTACGGCGAGAACCCGCATCAGCCTGCCGCGCTCTACCAGCACTGGCGTGGGGGTCTCGCCGCCGCTGAGCAGCTGCACGGCAAGGAGATGTCCTACAACAACTACGTCGACACTGACGCCGCGCGCCGAGCAGCGTACGACTTCGACAAGCCCGCCGTTGCGATCATCAAGCACGCCAATCCGTGCGGCATCGCCGTCGGCGCCGATGTCGCCGAAGCCCACGCCCGGGCACACGCCTGTGACCCGGTGTCGGCCTACGGCGGCGTGATCGCGGTCAATCGCCCGGTCAGCGCGGCGATGGCCAGTCAGGTCGCTGAGGTGTTCACCGAGGTCATCGTCGCCCCCGACTACGAGGACGGCGCGCTGGAGATCCTGCAGGCCAAGAAGAACATCCGCATCCTCCGGGTGGCCGCCGACGAGCACCCCGACCCCATCGAGTTCCGCGGCATCAGCGGCGGTGTGCTCGTGCAGCGGGTCGATCACGTCGATGCTCCCGGTGACGATCCGTCGACCTGGACGCTGGTCGCCGGCGACGCCGCGGACGAAGCGACACTTTCCGATCTGTCCTTCGCCTGGACCGCCGTACGCGCGGTGAAGTCCAATGCGATCCTGCTCGCCAAGGACGGCGCGTCCGTGGGGGTGGGCATGGGTCAGGTCAACCGGGTCGACTCCTGCAAGCTGGCGGTCGAGCGGGCCGGCGCTGAGCGGGCCACCGGATCAGTCGCCGCGTCCGATGCGTTCTTCCCGTTTCCCGACGGACCGGAGATCCTGTTCGCCGCCGGCGTACGCGCGATCGTCCAGCCGGGTGGCTCGATCCGCGACGATGCGGTCGTCGAGGCCGCGCAGGCCGCCGGCGTCACGATGTACGTGACGGGCACCCGCCACTTCTTCCACTGACTCAGGCGAGTCCGAGGTCGTCCAGCACCTGGGCGTTTGGCAGGTCTGCGAGGGCGGCTCCGGGGACGGCGAGCTTGGAGCGTCTCAGTCCGCTGCCGATGATGACCCACGGCTGCTCAGTCACGGCGCGGTCGATCAGGATCGGCCAGCCCGGAGGCAGGCCCACGGGGGTGATGCCGCCGTACTCCATGCCGGTCTCCTCGACCGCCCAGTCCTGTGGGGCGAACGAGCACTTGCGGACGTCGATCGTCCGGCGCACCAGACCGTTGACGTCGGCGCGCGTGTTGGCGAGGACGACGCAGGCAGCCGGCCGCAGCTCGCCGCCCCGCTTGCCGAGGATGATGACGCAGTTGGCTGAGGCCTCGGGCGGGAGGTCGAACTCCGCCATCAGGGTGGCGGTGTCGGCGAGCTCGGGATCGATTGCGACGGTATGAGACGCTCCGGCGAGCGAGGGCACGGCTTGCAGACCCAGTGCCACAGGCGGCGCCATCAGCGAGTCGTCCCATCCGAAGGTCAAAGACCCGAGGGTCAGTGTCACGCCTTGGCCTTCCGGAGCTCGGCGAGCGTACGGTCGACGGTCTCCGCTCCGAGCACGTGCGCGGCCACCAGGTCACGGATCGCCGAGCTGAGGAGGAGCGCCTCCGTACGCTCGGGGTACTGCCCCGACTGGCGCCGCAGGGCTGTGCCGGCGATCAGGGCGACGATCGCCGCAGCGAGCACCGCACCGTCCTCCACACCCACTCGTTCGAGCATTGCGACCGCCAGCGTCTCGAGCGCCCCCAGCGCTTCTGCGGCGTTGTCCCGCAGCTCCGGCACGCGCGCCGCGGCGAGGTAGATCGACAATTCGAGGGCGGCGACCTCGGGGCCGCGTGCGGCGAACACCGCCGTCACGAACGCGGCGGCGTCGTCGATGCTGACATCAGCCTCGAACTCGACGTTGGTCAGCGTGGTGAGATCGGTGGTCCACTGTTCGACGTGTGCGCCGAGCGCTTCGCGGATGAGGTCGTCGATCGTCTCGAAGTAGTAGGTCGTCGACGCGGGAGGCAGACCGGCCCGGGCGGCGACGGCGCGGTGCGTTATCGCCCGTGAGCCGCCTTCGGCGAACAGCTCGATCGCCGCCGCAAGCAGCTCGTCACGACGGACCCGACTGCGGTTCTGCGTCAGCTGCGCTTTCGTGCCCATCGACGCCCCGTCCCGGTTCCATACGTTCGTACCAGTTTATCGCGGACCGAATCCCGCGCCGGTGGAATTGTATGCGGCGGGTCGTTGGTGACCGCCCTGGTCGTGAAAGACTCGACCCCGTGACAGCTCAGATCCTGGACGGCAAGGCGGTTGCGACCGCGATCAAGAACGAGCTCCGCGAGCGGGTGAGCGCCCTCGCCGCGAGGGGCATCACCCCCGGGCTCGGGACGATCCTGGTCGGCACCGACCCGGGCAGCCAGTGGTATGTCGCCGGCAAGCACCGCGACTGCGCCGAGGTCGGCATCAACTCGATCCGGATCGACCTTCCCGAGACGGCGACCCAGGCCGAGGTCGAGGATGCGGTCGACCAGCTCAACGCCGATCCGGCCTGCACGGGCTACATCGTCCAGCTGCCCTTGCCCAAAGGCCTCGACGAGAACGCGGTGATCGGCCGAATCGATCCGTTGAAGGACGCCGACGGCCTGCACCCGACGAACCTCGGCTGGCTCGTGCTCGGCAAGGAGGCGCCGTTGCCCTGCACGCCGCGCGGCATCATCGAGCTGTTGCGCCGCCACGACGTCCCGATCGCCGGCCAGCACGTCGTGGTCGTCGGCCGTGGTGTCACGGTTGGCCGGCCGATGGGCCTGCTGCTCACCCGCAAGAGTGAGAACGCGACCGTCACCCTCTGCCACACCGGCACCCGCGACCTGGCCGCTGAGGTGATCCGCGCCGACATCGTGATCGCCGGCGCCGGCGTGCCCGGCATCATCTCCGCGGACATGGTCAAGCCCGGCGCGGCTCTGCTCGACGTCGGTGTGAGCCGTGACGAGAACGGCATCGTCGGCGACGTCGACCCGGCGGCGCGTGAGGTGGCCGGTTGGATCTCGCCCAATCCCGGTGGGGTCGGGCCCATGACCCGGGCGATGCTGCTCTCCAACGTGGTTGACTCCGCCGAGCGGCCCAATCCGTGACCACCCCCCGTAGTCGCGGCTCGCAGATCTACCTGCTGCAGCTCGTCGGGGTGTTCGTCGGCATCGCGCTCGTCGTGTTCGGCGAGTGGCGGATCGGCATCGTCATCGTCGGCGTGACGTTCCTCGTCGGCGCTGCGGCCCGTTCGGTCGTGCCGGTGACGCATACCGGCATGTTGCGGGTGCGTGGCAAGGCGTTCGACATGTTCTGGATGACCACGCTGGGCGTCGCGCTGGTCGTCCTCGCCCTGATCATCCCGTCCCAGCCCGGCTGAGATTCCCGAGAACGCACCAAGGCCCGCTCTCGCGGCGAGAACGGGCCCTGCGGTGTCAGTGGGCCTAGATCAGACCGAGCTCCTTGACGGCGTCCCGCTCCTCGGTGAGCTCGGCCGCGGTCGCGTCCATACGGGCGCGGGAGAACTCGTCGATCTCGAGGTCCTGGACGATCGTCCAGTCACCGTTCGAGGTGGTGACAGGGTAGGAGTAGATCAGGCCCTCGGGGATGCCGTACGAACCGTCGGAGACGACCGCCATCGAGGCCCAGTCACCCTCCGGCGTGCCGTGCAGCCAGTCGCGGGCAGCGTCGATCGTGGCGGAGGCAGCGGAAGCGGCCGACGAGGAGCCACGCGCCTCGATGATGGCCGCGCCACGCTTGGCGACGGTCGGGATGAACTCGCCCTCGAGCCAGGCCTGGTCGTTGACCGTCTCGGCGGCGTTCTTGCCGGCGATCTCGGCGTGGAAGATGTCGGGGTACTGGGTGGCGGAGTGGTTGCCCCAGATCGTCATCTTCTTGATGTCGGTGACCGAGGCGCCGGCCTTGGCGGCGAGCTGGGCGATCGCCCGGTTGTGGTCGAGGCGGGTCAGCGCGCTGAACCGCTCCTTCGGGATGTCGGGTGCGTTGGTCATCGCGATCAGGGCGTTGGTGTTGGCCGGGTTGCCGGTCACTCCCACACGTACGTCATCAGCGGCGACCTTGTTGAGCGCCTTGCCCTGCGCGGTGAAGATCGCGCCATTGGCCTCGAGCAGGTCCGAGCGCTCCATGCCGGGGCCACGAGGGCGGGCGCCGACCAGCAGGGCGAGGTTGACGCCGTCGAAGATCGTCTCGGCGTCGTCGCCGATCTCGACGCCGGCGAGGGTCGGGAACGCGCAGTCGTCGAGCTCCATGACCACACCCTCGAGCGCCTTCAGGGCTGGCGTGATCTCGAGAAGCTGGAGCTGGATCGGGGTGTCCGGTCCGAGCAGAGATCCGCTGGCGAGGCGGAAAAGCAGGCTGTAACCGATCTGACCGGCCGCGCCGGTGACGGCGACCTTGACGGGGGCTGTGCTCACGGGTGGTGCTCCTTGGAAGGTGGGGGACTACCTCCCGAAACTAGCGCAGCCACCCCGGGGATTTCTCCCTGGGGCGGCACCGCGCGTCGTACGGAACGCGCCGTCGCCTCAGTCGTCGGCGCCGACGATCATCGCGTGGGTGACTCCGGCGATGACCGCGCCGATGATCGGCGCGACGATGAACAGCCACACCTGGCCGAGCGCGTCGGAGCCGGCGTAGAAGGCCACCCCGATCGACCGCGCCGGGTTCACCGAGGTGTTGTCGATCGGGATGCTGATCAGGTGGATCAGGGTCAGCGCCAGGCCGATCGACAGACCCGAGAAGCCGACCGCGGCGCGCTTCGCCGAGGCGCCGAGGATGACGTACAGGAAGAACGCGGTCAGCACGATCTCGGTGATCAGCGCGGCGAGGAGGCTGTAGCCGCCGGGGGAGTGGTCGCCGTACCCGTTGGAGGCGAATCCGCTGGCGTGCGCGTCGAAGCCATCCTGACCCGAGGCGATCACGAACAGGACCGAGGCGGCAACCGTGGCGCCGACCAGCTGCGCGACGACATAGCCGGCGACGTCATTCCAACGGAACCGCTTCGCCGCGGCCAGACCGATCGTGACGGCCGGGTTGAAATGTCCGCCGGAGATGTGTCCGAACGCGTACGCGCCGGTCAGCACGGTGAGGCCGAAGGCCAGGGCGATGCCGAGGTTCGTGACGTCCTTGCCCGCGAGGACGGCCGTGCCGCAGCCGCCGAGAACGAGCCAGAACGTGCCGAGCGCCTCGGCGCCGAGCTTGTGAGAAGTGGTCGGTGCCGCCATCGAGAGCTCCTTCGTGTGCCGTTCGCAGCCGCCCGGCTGTGACCGGATCCTAGTGGGATATCTTGATGTCAAGCAATCTTTTTTGCCACCCACGTAGGAGTCCCTGCACCCATGGCCAAGATCATCTACACCCACACCGACGAGGCGCCGCTGCTCGCGACGTACTCCTTCCTCCCGGTCATCGCGGCGTACGCCTCGACCGCCGGCGTGGAGGTCGAGACGCGCGACATCTCGCTGGCCGGCCGGATCATCGCCCAGTTCACCGATCGCCTGACCCCCGAGCAGCAGGTCGACGACGCGCTCGCCGAGCTCGGTGCGCTGGCCAAGACGCCCGAGGCCAACATCATCAAGCTGCCCAACATCAGCGCCTCCGTGCCGCAGCTCAAGGCCGCGATCACCGAGCTGCAGGGTCAGGGCTACGCGCTCCCCGACTATCCCGACGACCCCAGGTCCGATGACGACATCGAGGTACGTGCGCGCTACGACAAGGTCAAGGGCAGCGCGGTCAACCCGGTGCTCCGCGAAGGCAACTCCGATCGCCGCGCTCCGGCCTCGGTCAAGAACTACGCCCGCCAGCACCCGCACTCGATGGGGGCATGGAGCTCCGACTCCAGGACGAATGTCGCAACGATGGGTGCCGACGACTTCCGCGCCAACGAGAAGTCCGTGGTCATCGAGGCCGACGGCACGGTGGAGATCCGCCTGGTCGCCGATGACGGCGGCACGACCGTGCTCAAGTCCGCCTTCCCGGTGCTCGCCGGCGAGGTCGTCGACGCCACCGTGATGCGCGCGGCGGCCCTGGACGCGTTCCTCGCCGAGCAGATCGCCCGCGCGAAGTCCGAGGGCGTGCTGTTCTCGGTGCACCTCAAGGCCACGATGATGAAGGTCTCCGACCCGATCATCTTCGGTCACGTCGTCAAGGCATTCCTGCCCGACGTGTTCGCGCAGTACGGCGACGACCTCGCGGCCGCGGGGCTCAGCCCGAGCAACGGTCTCGGCTCGATCCTGGCCGGGCTCGACAAGCTGCCCAATGGCGCCGAGATCAAGGCCGCGATCGACAAGGGCATCGCCGATGGTCCGGCCCTCGCGATGGTCGACTCCGACAAGGGCATCACCAATCTGCACGTGCCCAGCGATGTCATCGTGGACGCGTCGATGCCGGCGATGATCCGCACGTCCGGCCACATGTGGGGCCCCGACGGCGCGGAGGCCGACACCCTCGCGGTCATCCCGGACAGCTCGTACGCCGGTGTCTACCAGACCGTGATCGACGACTGCCGCGCCAACGGTGCGTACGACCCGACGACGATGGGTTCGGTGCCCAATGTCGGCCTGATGGCCCAGGCCGCCGAGGAGTACGGCAGCCACGACAAGACGTTCGAGATCCCCGCGGCCGGCACGGTCGAGGTCGTCGACGGCAATGGCGCGGTGCTGCTGGAGCACGCCGTCGAGCCGGGGGACGTGTGGCGCGCCTGCCAGACCAAGGACGTACCGATCCAGGACTGGGTCAAGCTCGCGGTGACCCGGGCGCGCGCCTCGGACACACCTGCGGTGTTCTGGCTCGATCCGACGCGAGCGCACGACAACAACATCCGCGCGAAGGTCGAGACCTATCTTGCCGATCACGACACCGACGGCCTGCAGATCGAGATCATGTCGCCGGTCGAGGCCACCCAGTTCTCGATCGACCGCATCCGCAAGGGCGAGGACACCATCTCGGTGACCGGCAACGTCCTGCGCGACTACAACACCGACCTGTTTCCGATCCTGGAGCTCGGCACCAGCGCCAAGATGCTCTCGATCGTCCCGCTGATCAACGGCGGCGGCCTGTTCGAGACCGGTGCCGGCGGCTCTGCGCCCAAGCACGTGCAGCAGCTGGTGAAGGAGAACCACTTGCGCTGGGACAGTCTCGGGGAGTTCCTCGCCCTGGCGTCCAGCTTCGAGCACATGGCGACCACGACCGACAATGCCCGGGCACAGATCCTTGCCGACACGTTGGACCGGGCGACCGGCACGTTCCTCGGGGAGAACAAGTCGCCGAGCCGCAGGGTCGGCGAGATCGACAACCGTGGCAGTCACTTCTACCTCGCGCTCTACTGGGCCCAGGAGCTGGCCAAGCAGACCGAGGACGCCGAGCTCGCGGCCGGGTTCTCCGCCGTTGCCGAGGACCTGGCGACCAACGAGGCGAAGATCAACGAGGAGCTGCTCGCGGTGCAGGGCGAGCCGGCTGACATCGGTGGCTATTTCCGCCCCGACGACGCCAAGGCCAGTGCCGTGATGCGTCCTTCGGGTACGTTCTCCGCCGTGTTGGCCGACCTCTCGTCGCGCCTGGGCTGAGTCGACAGCTGGACGTGTCCGGAGGGTGGCGGGCGGTGACCTGGCAACGTCAAGCCCAGGTCCGCCGGTCAGCGCGGTGACCTAGCAACCTCACGCTCGGCTGATGAGGTTGCCTGCTCACCGCCGACGACGGCTTGAGGTTGGCAGGTCACCGCCCGCGACATGGGGAGTCCTAGCCGCGCAGCTGCTTCTCGATCGGGGTCCAGCCGCGGGCACGTGCCTTGAGGCGTACGTCTCCGATCAGCTCTCCAAGGGCGGCCGCCTGGCGGTCGACCTCCGCGGAGGCCTCTCGGCCGATGTCGTGCAGCAGCTCGGTGGCCACCTCGCCGTCGTCGAGCTGCGCCCAGCCGCCGACGATCCGGCCTCCGTGCCAGATCGTCGGTCCGGCATTGCCGTTGACGTCGAACAACCGCTCGCGATGCTCACCGAGGTAGAAGTCACGATCCTTCCAGCCCATCGTGGACGGGTCGAGGGCCGGCAGGAGGGTCACCCAGGTCTCGTCCTCAGCCGGCTCCGGCTCCTCGTCGCCGAGGAGCACTAACCCCGGTCGGCCGTCGAGATCGACCTCGACCGCGTGGATGGCCGCGAGGGCGGCACGCGTGCGCGCCTTCGTCCATCCCGCCCACCAGGCCAGGTCGTCCTCGCCGGCCGGGCCGTATGCCGCCAGCCAGCGGCGCGCGATCTCTGCAGCAGCCTCCTCGACCGCGAGCGGCGCGATCGCCTCGGGTGCCCAGTTGTGCAGGGTGCTCCAGCGGAACTGGGTCGACGTCCAGCCCCCTCGCGGTCGGACCCGGACGATCTCGCCGGTCGCCGAGAGCAGAGTGAGCAGCCGG
>JAWWPE010000154.1:0-3348 GCA_033850895.1 Nocardioidaceae bacterium
GTGGATGGCGCAGGCCGGGGCGCGTACCTCCAGCTTGTTGAAGACCAGGTCCTCCTCTCCGTGATGATGGTGATGCAGCATGTCGACGATCTCGAGGACGTGCGCCGTGACGCGCCCCGCCTTCGCGCTGTCGCCCGCCTCCACGGCACGCACCATCGGCGGCGCCAGCCGGAACTCGCGGCGGAACACACCGTGGATCATCTTCATGTCATCTGTGTTGCAGCCGTAGGAGGGTGCGGTTTCGGTCATGCGAATCCCTGTCTGGTCTGAGGAGTGTTGGCCACGATAGGCGTGGCCGTGCCGGTGCGTCTTCGGAATGCTCGTACGATCGTGGCCATGACACGAGTCGCGGTACTGGGTGCCAAGGGTCGGATGGGCACGGAATCCGTGCGGGCGTTGAGCGCCGCCGATGGCATCGAGGTCGTCGCCGAGATCGATGTCGACGATGCACTCGACCTGATCACCGAGAGCGGTGCCGAGGTGGCGCTGGACTTCACCTCACCCGACGTCGCCCTGGACAACGTGCGGTGGTGCGTCGAGCACGGCGTGCACGTCGTGGTGGGCACCTCCGGTTTCGACGACGCGAAGATCGATTCCGTACGCGAGCTGCTCGGCGACGACCCCGGGTCGGCGGTGCTGATCGTGCCGAACTTCTCCATCGGCGCCGTGCTGATGATGAAGTTCGCCGCCGCTGCCGGACCGTTCTTCGAGTCCGTCGAGGTCATCGAGATGCACCACCCGGACAAGATCGACGCACCGTCGGGCACCGCAACCCGCACCGCGGAGCTGATCGCGGCGGCACGCGCCGCCGCCAATTCCGACCCCGTCCCTGACGCGACGACGACAGATCCCGAAGGAGCTCGGGGTGCCAAGGTCGCCGGCATCCCCGTTCACGCCATCCGCGCCCGCGGCTTCGTGGCCTCGCAGGAGGTGCTGTTCGGCGGGGCGGGAGAAACGCTCTCGATCCGGCACGACTCGACCAATCGCGAGTCGTTCATGCCCGGCGTCGTCGCTGCCGTGCGGGCCGTCGCCGGCAGGCCCGGTGTCACCGTCGGCCTCGACGCCGTGCTCGACCTCTGACCGCGGCTCAGATCAGGCGTACGAGCGCAGCGGCCAACGCGGCGGCGAACACGACCGGGAGGAACGGCACCCGGAGCATCAACAAGACCGCCGCGACCCCGAGCCCGAGCAGCCGGGCATCGACCTGGAGCGATGAGCCCTCGGCGAACACCTGCACGGCGATCAGCGCACCCAGCAGGGCGATCGGGATCAGATTGGCCGCCCGCACCGTCACCGGATGGTTGAGCACCCGCTCCGGCACCGACAGTCCTGCGTACTTCAGGGCGAAGCAGCCGACCACCATGATCAGGATGCCGCCCCAGAGCGCGGTCATTCGGCACCCTCCGAGGGCGGCTGCGGGTGCCAGAGCATGCCGAGGGCCACGGCGACGCCGCCGCCGATGATGATGGGCAGACCGGCCGCGGTGACGGGCACGACGCCGAGCGCGACGGCCGCCGCGAACAGCGCGATCGCCCGGGCATACCAGCTGTCGAGCCGCGGCCACAGCAACGCCAGGAACGCCGCCCCGACCGCGGCGTCAAGGCCGTACTGTTTCGGATCGCCGATGGCATTGCCCGCCAACGCTCCGGCGAATGTCATGGCGTTCCACAGGATGAAGATCGAGATGCCCGTCCAGTAGAAGCCGAGCCGGGTCTGGTGGGGAGTCTCGCGCGTGACCGCCATCGCCGTGGACTCGTCGATGACGAAATGCGCGGATGCCAGCCGCGCCGGACCGCGCAGCTTGAGCTTCGGTGCCAGGCTCAGCCCGTAGAACAGGTTGCGACTGCCGAGCAACACCGCGGTGAGCGCGCCGGTGATCGGGTTGCCACCCGACGCGATGATGCCGATGAAGGCGAACTGCGACGCGCCGGTGAACACCACCAGCGACAGAACGCAGGTCTGCAGCACGCTCAAGCCGGACGACGTCGAGATCGCGCCGAACGAGACGCCGTACGTGCCGGTGGCCAGGCCGACGCCGAGGGAGTTGGCGATGACCGATCGATCGGTCGTCACGCCAGGCTCGTGTGCAGTCGGATCTGCTTGACTGTGCCTCCGGTCTCGGACTCCAGCTCACGGTGCGCGCCGTCCGGCTCCCAGCCGGAGTCGGTGACGAACGTGCGAAGCGCGTCGTCGGTGGAGTTGACCCACCACCTCGCGCGAGTGAACTTGTCAGCGGCCAGGGTGTCCATCGCGGCCTGGAGGAGGCGCGACCCGTGTCCTTTGCGCTGATGCGCTGGATCGATCACGAACTCACCGACTTCGCCGTCAGAAATCTGGTCGCTGTCGGGATCGTACGACGGGTGCACCAGCGCGAAGCCGCGTACGTCGGCTCGTTCGAGGGCCACGAGCACGCGCATCCGGGCATCCTTGGGCGCGTTCAGCGTCGTCACCCAGCGAGCGGCCAGCTCGTCGGGGTCGAGCGCGTCGATCTCCTCGGCCGGGATCACGTCGGTGTACTGCTCACGCCAGGTGGTCAATTGGACCCGCACCATGGCAGCCGCGTCGTCCGGCCAGGCAAGCCGGGCGCTCACATCGGCGCTCACGGGTGCAGGAAGCTCTCGACGAGCTTGGACTCGGCGCCGGAGGCATCCAGCATCGCGGCGGCCATCGAGGTGTTGCGCAGGCTCGGCCAGGTCTCCCAGGCGAGCACGAGCAGTCCGGGGAACCCGGCGATCACGAGTGGCCAGCCGGCATATGGGGTCACGAACGCGACGATGACCGCGATCAGCAGCGGCGCCTCACAGTAGATCAGCTTGCGGACGGTGAGCTTGGCGAACAGCCCGATCGCGGCAACCGGCGCGTCACGGTCGGAGAGATTGGCAGGCAGCGGACGCATCGACTGCCAGGCCCGCTCGGCGAGCACCGTCCCGATGACGACCAGGGCAATCAGGGCGCCCGCCAGCCAATAGGGCGGGAAGTCGGCGTCGGATCCACCGAGCATCCAGTAGAGCACCACGAAGAACCCGGCGGTCAGCAACCACTGCAGGATGGCGAAGTTGCGCAGCTCGCGTGGGTTCTCGGCATACTCAACGCTCGGCATAGGTTCGAGTTTCGCACACCGATCCTGACCCTGATGACCTGATCGACGCGCGCCGAGATGGCTGGGCGGCCGGGTCCAGATTGATAGCCTGTGAGGATGCGGACCTACCTCGATCTGGTGCAACGGATACTCGATGACGGAGTCGTCAAGGATGACCGCACCGGTACCGGCACCCGCAGCGTCTTCGGGCACCAGATGAGGTTCGACCTGCGTGAGGGATTCCCGCTGGTCACGACCAAGAAGGTGCA
>JAWWPE010000026.1:0-6572 GCA_033850895.1 Nocardioidaceae bacterium
ACCGGCGAGCCCTGCCGTTCGGTCGGCCGGCTGCACGCCCAGGAGGGCCGCAAGTTCCTGACCGACACCGCGTTGTACACCGACGACGGCGAGCTGCTCGGTCGCGCCGAGCAGACCTGGATCCTGATCGACCTCGCGAACTTCACGTGACGCGTTGGCGTAGGTTTCACTGACGTGGCCCGGCGATCCTTCTCCCACTTCTTCGCCGACACCCGGCCGCTCCGCAATCAGCATTTCCGGCGGCTCTGGGTCGCCAACATCATCACCGTCATCGGCGCCCAGCTGACCGTCGTCGCGGTCCCGGCCCAGCTCTACGCCGACACCGGCTCGTCGGCGTACGTCGGTCTGGCCGGCGTGTTCGGCCTGGTGCCGCTGATCGTCTTCGGGTTGTACGGCGGAGCGCTGGCCGACGTGTTCGACCGCCGCACGATCCTGATCATCACCACGGTCGGGCTGATCGTCACCAGCGGCCTGTTCTGGCTGCAGGCCGCTGCGGGCAACACCAACGTCTGGCTGCTGCTGTCCCTGTTCTCGGTCCAGCAGGCGTTCTTCGCGGTCAACCAGCCGACCCGCAGCGCGGTGCTGCCCAAGCTGCTGGACCTCAGCCTGCTGCCGGCCGCGAACTCGCTCAACACCACCGTGATGATGGCCGGCGCGATCGCCGGCCCGATGGTGGCGGGCGTGCTGATACCGGTCATCGGGTTCAAGTGGATGTACCTCATCGACTCGTTCACGTTGCTCGCGACGCTCGGCGCCGTCGTGCGGCTTCCGTCGCTGCGAGTCGTGGACGCCGCGAGCACGACTCCCGGCGTACGCGCCATCGTCGACGGGCTCGTCTACCTGCGCACCCAGCCCGTGCTGCTCATGTCATTCGTCGTCGACCTGATCGCGATGGTGTTCGGGATGCCGCGAGCGCTGTTCCCCGAAACTGCGCATCTGAGCTTCGGCGGACCGGACAACGGCGGCATCGTCTTCGCCCTGTTGTTCGCCGCCATCCCGGCGGGGGCGGTGATCGGTGGGGTGTTCAGCGGCTGGGTTTCGCGCGTCGAGCGGCAGGGGCTCGCCGTCGTGGTGTGCATCCTGTTCTGGGGGGCAGCCATGACCGGGTTCGGCGTCGCCATCTCGCTCGCCGACCACTGGCAGACTCCGATGCTGCTCGCCGCCCTGTTCGCGCTGGTGATCGGCGGGGCGGCCGATACGGCGTCTGCGTCGTTCCGTTCCACGATGCTGCAGTCCGCCGGCGACGACGCGATGCGCGGCCGCCTGCAGGGGGTCTTCATCGTCGTCGTGGCTGGCGGACCCCGTATCGCCGACGTCCTTCACGGATCCACCGCGGCGGCGATCGGCCCCGGCCCAGCAGCAGCCGGAGGCGGCGTGCTGGTCCTTGTCGGCGTGGTGATCGCCGCGATCGCCGTGCCGTCCTTCGTGCGCTACCGCGTCAGCCGCTGACGCCGGCGCTAGACCAGGATTCCGCTGGTCTGCGACGTGTAAGCCGGAACCGGGCGGCCGATTCCGGCGGCAAGCTCGAGCGACGTCACGTCCGGAGCGGCAGCCACCGGACGTACGCCCACGACGGTGCGGATCAACAGCACCGGGATCACGGCCAGTGCGAGCAGCACCAGCACCAGCCAGGACGCGCGGCCGAACGCGTCGGTCAACACCGCGGTGAGGGTTGCCACGATCGAGCCGCCACCGACGTACACCGCCGACCAGGTCGCCGAGCCGGCGAGCGAGGCGGGAGCGAACCGGCGGTACTCCAGCGCGGACGCTCCGGCGGCGGCCGGCGTCAGGGTGCGGATGACCGGCACCAGGCGGGTCAGGAAGACGGCGAGCCCTCCGCGCCGATGCAGCAGGCCGGTGGCGCGGTCGTAGTGGTTCACACCGAGGCGCCGCACGACCTTGGTCTCGCGGAGTGACTCGCCGTAGCGCCGGCCCAGGAGGTAGCCGACGTGGTCGCCGCAGGTGGCGCCCACCATGACGGCGATGCCGAGCATCACCATCTGCGGCCCGGACGTCATCGTCGCGGCCAGCACGACGATCGCCGTCTCACCGGGCAGCAGGATTCCGAGGCCGAGGCCCGACTCGGCGAAGGCGAGACCGAGTCCCAGCGCGAGGGTCAGCGCGATTCCAGTCATGACTCGAGCGTGACCCGTGAAGGTGGCGCGGAACGGCCGTCGGCGTGGACGCCAGGTGAACAGTCGGCGACACGCCGCGGGGCATGACTACCCTTGACGCATGACGACGGTGCTGACCTACGGGACGTTCGACCTGTTCCACATCGGTCACCTCAACCTCATCAACCGCCTCGCGGACATGGGTGACCGGCTGATCATCGCGGTCTCGACCGACGAGTTCAACGCCGGCAAGGGCAAGAGCTCGGTCGTCTCGTACGAAGACCGCGCCAAGATCGTCAGCAGCATCAAGGGGGTCGACCTGGTCATCCCCGAGACGTCGTGGGACCAGAAGGTGTCAGACATCAAGGAGTACGACGTCGACATCTTCGCGATCGGCGACGACTGGGCGGGCAAGTTCGACGAGCTGAAGGAGCTCTGCGAGGTCGTCTACCTCTCGCGTACGGACGGCATCTCCAGCACCGAGATCAAGCAGATGCTGCGGGTGCTCGACCCCAGCCACATCACCGAGATGCAGGAAGCCCTCTCGGTGATGAGCCGGCTGCTCGAGCACTACCGCGACCTGACCTGAGCCAGGCCTACGGCGCGAGGCGCTCGCGGGACCAGACGTCTCCGCGACGGATGAACCGCAGCCGGTCGTGCAGGCGGTTCTCCCGACCCTGCCAGAACTCGATCGACTCGAGCCCGAGCCGGTAGCCGCCCCACATCGGCGGGCGTACGACCTCGGTGCCGTCGAAGCACTGCTCGACCTCCGCGACCCGATCCTCCAGCACCTCGCGGCCCGCGATCCGCCGTGACTGCGGTGACGCCACGGCACCGATCTGCGAGCCGCGGGGCCGGGACGAGAAGTACGCATCGGAGTCGTCCTCATCGAGCCTGGTCACCGGCCCCTCGACGCGTACCTGCCGTTGCAAGGGGTGCCACAACAGCACCGCGGCGGCGTGCGGGTTCGCGGCCAGCTCCTGGCCCTTGCGGGAGTCGTAGTTGCTGAAGAACGTCAGCCCCTCGGCATCGAGGCCCTTGAGCAGCACGATGCGCACGGACGGACGGCCGTCGGGAGTCGCCGTCGCGAGGGCCATCGCATTGGGCTCGTGCAGCCGCGCGACGACGGCCTGATCGAGCCAGCGGCCGAACAACGTCAGCGGATCGTCGCCGGCAGCGGCCTCGTCCAGGCCGGTCCGCGCATACTCGGTCCGCATCCGCGCCAGATCAGGGGACTCCATGCGGCAACGCTAACGGGCGCAGGGCAGAATGCAGGTATGACTGATGTGGAAGTGCACCACGGACTTGAGGGCGTCATCGCATTCGAGAGCGAGATCGCTGAGCCCGACAAGGAAGGGTCCGCACTGCGCTATCGCGGTGTCGACATCGACGACCTCGTCGGCCGCGTGCCGTTCGAGAAGATCTGGGGCCTGCTGGTCGACGGTTCGTACGAACCCGGCCTCCCCCCGGCGGAGCCATTCCCGATCCCGGTGCACTCCGGCGACATCCGCGCCGACGTACAGTCCGCGATCGCGCTGACCGCTCCCGCCTGGGGCATGAAGCAGCTGTATGACATCGACGACGCCCAGGCACGTGAGGACCTTGCCCGCACCGCGGTCATGGTCCTTTCCTATGTCGCCCAGGCCGCCCGCGGAGTCGGCCAGCCGATGGTGGCGCAGTCGGAGATCGACAAGTGCGACACCATCACCGAGCGGTTCCTCACCCGCTGGCGCGGCGAGGTCAACCCCGATCACGTCAAGGCTATCGACGCCTACTGGGTCTCCGCTGCCGAGCACGGCATGAATGCGTCGACCTTCACGGCCCGCGTCATCGCCTCCACCGGGGCCGACTGCGCTGCCGCACTCTCCGGAGCGGTCGGCGCAATGTCGGGACCACTGCACGGTGGCGCTCCGGCCCGCGTGCTCACCATGATCGAGGCGGTCGAGAAGTCCGGCGACGCCGAGAAGTACGTCAAGGGTGTACTCGACAGCGGTGAGCGCCTCATGGGCTTCGGCCACCGCGTCTATCGCGCGCAGGATCCGCGCGCCCGGACCCTCCGTCGTACGGCCAAGGAGCTCAACGCCCCGCGCGCCGAAGTTGCCATCGCGCTCGAGGAGGCTGCACTCAAGGAGCTCAAGGAGCGTCGCCCCGACCGCGTCCTGGAGACCAACGTCGAGTTCTGGGCCGCGATCATCCTCGACTACGCCGAGATCCCTCCGCACATGTTCACCGCGATGTTCACCTCCGCCCGCACCGCCGGCTGGAGCGCGCACATCCTCGAGCAGAAGCGCACGGGCCGCCTGATCCGCCCGTCCGCGATCTACACCGGTCCGCCGTCACGTCGTGCCGACGAGGTCGAGGGCTGGAACCCGGAATGGGCCACCAGCTGATCCTGGGTTGAGCATCGCTCGACTGCCATCTGACTCCCACTCGCCTATGCTGACGCCGTGATGTCCAAGGGGGTCGTGGTGCTGGCGAGCTCGGTCGCCCTCGTGGTCGTCGTCAGCGTCGTGCTGGGGCTCACGAGCCCCGATGGGTCGGTCGGCGAGAGCTCCAAGCCGAAGGCCGCTGCCACTCGCACCTCTGCCCCGACGCCGACACCCACGCCGACCGCGACGAAGCGGGCAGCCGACAAGCCGAGTGCGGCACTGGCGCCCAGATCCGTCCGAGGCACCTGGCCGGGCCGGCCGAAGGCGGCGCACCTGAAGCACGGCAAGGTCGACTGGTGCCCCGCCGTGCACATCAGTGGTTCGGCCTCGGCTTCGACGGTCTTCGGCGACCCGGCCACGAAAGCCGGCGCGTGTGCGGCCGTACGGTTCGTGTTCGAGCAGCGCTATTCGCGTTTGGCGATCCCGCGGAAGTCCTATCGGTCCTCCGATTTCGGCTTCGTACGTTCGGCGCTGAGTTCGTCGACCGGTTCCGGCGCATACCAAGCCCGGGTCAACACCTTCGTCGCCGCTCCGGCCAATGCCGCCGCGCGGGGGGCGTTGGGGATCGTGCTGTTCAGTGGCGCGGGCACACCGGCCGGCGCCAAGCACGCGTCAGCCGGCCTGGACCGGGTGTTCTACGGCAAGGCGTTCACCACCAAGGGCTACGCGCATCGCGCCGCCTGGATCGATCCCTCGTGGTCCACGGTCACCGTCTCCGTCGATCGCGCCAGGGTTGCCCCCCGCCTGGTCGCCACGTTCACCGCCACTGCATCGATGCCGGTCTTCAACACCCGCACCCACCAGGACGAGATGATCACCGTGCCGACGAACGCCACGTTCACCCTCGTACGCTCCGGGTCGACGTGGAAGGTCGACACCTGGACGATCACCAGCCACTCGTCGAGCTTTGCTCCGCTCAAGATCAGGAAGCGCTGAAATGAGAAGCGGGTCCGGCCGTACCCCCGAACCGGCCGGACCTCGCTGCACACGACGTTAACCGATCTTGGCCGCAAGGTGCAGTCTTGACTTTACGGGCCGACCTAGTTAGTAAGAACTAGTTGGATCTAGTCCTTTTGACTCACTTCCTCATCGAGGGGACGATCCCGTCGCGGCGCGGGGGCGCTCCCTAGTTCCCGCGCCGCATCCATCACCCCGACCGGCCTCCGTCAACGAAGTTGCACGAGTGCTGACACGTCGTCGCGCGGCAGGTCGTCGACCACTGCGGTGACCTCGATCCCGCGCAGGTCGACCGCGGCGCCGTACTGCGACAGGAACGCGGTCTCGGACGCGTCTTGACCAGTGGCGATGCGCACCAGGCTGCTGCGCGGCGCGAGGCTCGTGGCGTCGATGACGTACCACTGGTCGTCCAGCCAGGCCTCGGCCACCGCATGGAAGTCCATCGGTGACAGGCCCGGCGCATAGACCGACACGAGCCGGGCCGGCACGTCCAGCCCGCGCAACAGCGCGATCACGAGATGCGCGTAGTCGCGGCACACCCCACGTCTGGCCAGCAGGGTGGCGACGGCGCCATCGGTCGGCTGGCTCGTGCCGGGCAGGTACGACAGACGGCCCGCGACCCACGAGCCGACGGCGTCGAGCAGCTGCTTGCCTGCGAGGCCGGCGAACTCCGACTTCGCAGTCGCGAATAGGGTGTCGGACTCGGCATAGCGACTCGGACGGCGGTACGCGACCACGTCGAGCTCGTGGCTCGGGGCCGGGTCGGCGATGCCGTCGACGACCGCGTCATAGCGCATCGTCAGGGGACCGGCCGGGGCGCTGAGGCGGTGGAGTCTGGTGCCGTGCTCGCTGACCAGCTCGGTCGGTTCGAGCTCGGCACCGTTGGACACGATCGAGAGGCTCTCTGTCCTCACGGGGTTGCTCTTGGCGACCGCGACCGAGAACACCAGGTCGGCGGTTCCGTGAAGCTGGAGCTCGAGCTGGGCTGAGACGGTTCGCTTCACTGCCTGATCGTTTCACAGGTTGAGGTGCCTTGCTGACGGGCGGAATCCGGCGGTCCACAGGCACTTGT
>JAWWPE010000216.1:0-2805 GCA_033850895.1 Nocardioidaceae bacterium
GGCCCGCTGGCCGGCTACCTCGGCGGCGCGATCGCCACCGGCACCCTGATGGCGGTGTTCCTGGCCAACTCCGGTGGCGCTTGGGACAACGCGAAGAAGATCGTCGAGGACGGCACCCACGGCGGCAAGGGCTCGCCGGCGCACGAGGCCACCATCATCGGTGACACCGTCGGCGACCCGTTCAAGGACACCGCCGGCCCGGCCATCAACCCGCTGCTCAAGGTCATGAACCTCGTCGCGGTCCTCATCGCGCCGGCCATCGTGCAGCTGACCGTCGGTGACGACGCCAACAGCGGCCTGCGCCTCGCGATCGCCGAAGAGCCGATGGCGGAGACCGTTTCAGCCTGACGGTCACGACAGCTCGGAGGGGCGCAGATCCGGTTCGCCGGTTCTGCGCCCCTTTCGTATGTCTGGCAGTACGCCTACCGGGCGATCTGGTGCAGCCGCAGGAAGGAGACGACAGCCTCGGCGGCTGCGCCCACGTCCTTGGTCAGTCCATGCGCGGCTCCCGGTATGACCAGCACCGGAACCACCGGCGCCTCGAGCTCCGAAAGCCGTGAGACGTCCGGCTTCCCGGGCGGGCTCAGCGGGAAGGCCAGCGCGATGACGGCGGCCGCGCCAGTCGCCTCGGCCGTGCGGCAGGCCACTCGTGACCCGTTCGAACGACCGCCGACGGCCAGCGGTAGGCGCCCGAATCCCCGACGCCGGCGCAGCGCGGCGATCAGCTCGATCCAAGGCGGATCTTGGCGGGATGGCCGGGGCGGCGGGGCCGCGACGTTCGCGACGCGGTACGGCTGGGTGATCAACGCGACCGCAACACCGGCGGCGACCGCCGCATCACGGACCGCGAACAGGTCCTGGCGATCCACACCGCGGCCGGCATCGTGGGTCAGCGCCAGCACGCCGGTGGCATTCGGGGGACGGCTGAGCGATATCCTGCCCGGTCCGGCCGACGTCTCGATCACCAGATCCGTGTGGGCGCTCGGCATCGCAACAGCGTAGGCGCATCTGACAGGGTGGGACGGTGATCGACGCCGCGCACGTGCCAGCCCTTCGCGCCGCGTTGACGAGTGCGAGCTACACCGTCGACGCGGTGTACGCCCTGCTCGGCGATGACGCGCATTCCGCCCTCGGGCGCAACCAGACCGTCCCGGCGTTGCGAGCGACCCGCGGCGTTTCCGACCTCGCCACCCTGGTCCGGCTGTTCGCCCTGCAGATCGCGGTCGACCGGAGCCGGGCCGACAGTGCGCTCCCGGGTCTGGTCGAGCCCTTGGCGGCGGCCGGGATGCTCCGGGCCTCGGCCGATGAGGTCCGCGCCCTGGCCGACATACGTCCGTACGGTGACGAGGGGCACGACTGGTGGATCGTCTGCGATCCGACCCCCGGCCTCGACGGCCGACAAGCCCCGATGGATCCGGGGTACGTGCTCGGCATCAGTGAGGCCTCGTCGTCCCTCGCGCAGCTGACCGTCCGCGACGAGGTCGAGAGCGCCCTCGACCTCGGCACCGGCTGCGGAGTGCAGGCGCTTCACCTCGCCCAGCATGCGCGACACGTCGTCGCCACCGACGTCAACCCGCGAGCCCTCGCGATGGCGCGACTGACCGCGGCCCTCAACGGCCTGGACGTCGACGTCCGCGACGGCAGCCTGTTCGAACCGGTGCTCGGTGAGACGTTCGACCTGATCGCGACGAATCCACCGTTCGTGATCTCACCTCCGGGCAGTGAGCGGCTGGTCTACCGCGACTCCGGGATGCCCGGCGACAGTGTCGTACGCCATCTCGTGGAGAACGCCGAGCGGCACCTCAACCCCGGTGGCTGGTGCCAGATCCTGGCCAACTGGGCGCACCACGGCGGCCGCGAGTGGCGGACCGATCTCGAGGAGTGGCTCGCCGGCAGTGCCCTCGATGCCTGGGTCCTGCAGCGTGAGCTTGTCGATCCCGCCGCGTACGTCGAGATGTGGCTCGCCGATGCCGGGCTGACGAGCGCTCCCGACTACGTGCGGCGCTATGACGCCTGGCTCGACTGGTTCGCCGACGAGCACATCGACGCGGTCGGCTTCGGCTGGCTCAGCCTGCGACGTACGAACGACGCGCCGGTGCACCGCTTCGAGGAGTGGACCGGGGAGATCGCACCGCCGATCGGCCCGAGCGTCGCCGCGTGGGGACGCCGCACCGACGCGATGCGTGGTCTGGATGATGCCGCGGTCCTCGATCACGCATTCCGGCACGCACCCGACCTGGTCGAGGAGACCCGCGGGCCGGTCGGCGCCGAGCACCCGGAGTCGATCGTGCTGCGGCTCCAGCAGGGCGTACGCCGCGCACGTCAGGTCGACACCGTCGAGGCCGGACTGATGAGCGCCAGCGAGGGTGACCTCACCGCCGGGCAGATCCTCGACGCGCTCGCGAGCCTGCTCGATCGGCCAGCCGATGAGCTGCGACGGACATACGCCGACTCGGTCCGCGGGCTGGCCGCCGACGGCTTCCTCATCCCGTGACGGGACCGCCGTCCAGGGAGAGCTGCAGGTAGTCGAGGTCGAGCCACCGGCCGAACTTGAAACCGACCTCCGGCAGGTGCGCGACCCGCCGGAAGCCGTACTTCTCGTGCAGGGCGATCGACACGGTGTTGGTCGACTCGATGCCGGCGATGATGGCACGCACCTCGCCCGCCCGCGCTCGCTCCAGCAGGACCGGCATCAGGGCGTTGGCGACGCCCCGCCCGCGACGGTCCGAATGGGTGTAGATCGAGTTCTCCATCGTGAACCGGTAGCCCGACTTGGGCCGCCACGGACCGTACGACGCATAGCCG
>JAWWPE010000283.1:0-4882 GCA_033850895.1 Nocardioidaceae bacterium
TGGTACGACCTGCCCTCGGCTGAGGAGCGAGCCGACACCTGGTGGTGGAAGCACATGGTGATCATGCCGACGGAGAAGAAGGGTGATCATCCCAAAGAGCACGAATACCTCAGCAACTTCTTCCCGATCGAGGGCAACCGGTCGATCGCATGCATGGGCTCGTGGGGTCTGGACATGCCGCGCAACGAAGAGGAGTTCATCGCTGCAGCCAACCGGATGCAGACCCCGAAGTTCGCCGCGGCGATGGAGGCATCGACCCCGACGTCTGAAGTCCACCTGACCAGGTCGACGGGCAACAAGTGGCGTCGCTACGACAAGCTGCCGGCCGCACCTCGGGGCGTTGTCTTCGTCGGTGACTCGATCTGCGCCTTCAACCCGTTCTACGGCCAAGGCATGAGCTCTGCTGCGCTCTCAGCCGTACGCCTGCGCGGTGCCCTCGAGTCGACGAGCGTCCTGGATTCCGCGTTCTACCGGGGGTTCCTCGCCGGCCAGGCCAAGGAGTTCAAGGTCCCGTGGGGCATGGCGATGGCTCGCGACCGGGGGTATGACTGCGCAACCGGCACCGAGACGGTGCCGGCCTGGATGCGCAAGATCCTCGCCTCGGTCGGTGCGTCGATGTTCAACACGATCACCGGGGCATCGCGCGAGGACCATGTGGTCGACGAACACTTCGCCCGCGTCTTCAACCTCGATGAGTCGATCGGGACGATGATGCGGAGCCCGCGGGTCATCTTCGGGTTGCTCCGCTTCAGGGTCAGAGACCTCTTCGGACGGCACAAGATCCCATTCGGTTTCGACCCCCAGCTGGATCCGCCCGGCAAGGACTGGTCCGCCGTAGCCGGCACCTCTGAGCCCGAGCTGGAGGCGTCACGATGATCGCGACGAGCGCGCTGATTTCATCTGCAACCTGTGAGCACGCCGCCGAGCAGGTGACCCGCCAGCTGGGCTTCGACTGTCACGACGTCAGCCCGGTGGTGTCCGTACGCAATCCGTTCGACCTGGCCAGCTGGACCATGCCGATCCTCGAGCTGCTGATCATCGCCGGCGCCGTCTTCGCGCTGGTGCACGCTGTGCGGAGGTTCCGGGCGGGCGACTCGATCGCGCTGGCGATGTGGTTCGCGCCGCTGGTCTATCTGTTCGTCACGGAGCCGCCGTTGTACTTCCCCGAGTGGTTCGGCCTCGACAAGCAGTTCGGCTTCATCTTCGCCCACAACCTGTTCACGGTGCAGTTCATGTGGGACCGGCTGCCGCTCTACATCATCGCGATCTACCCGGCCCTGGCCCTGTTGTCGTACGAACTGGTGCGGGTGCTCGGCATCTTCCGCAACCGCGGCACCCTCGTCGGGTCGATCGCGGTCGCCTTCGTGTGCCAGGTCTTCTACGAGGTGTTTGACCAGATCGGTCCACAGCTGAAGTGGTGGGCGTGGAACGACGCCAACAAGGACGTCAACCATCCGGCGCTGGCCTCGGTGCCGATGACCAGCATGCTGCTGTTCGCTTCGGTGTCGTTCGGCGTCATGGCCTTCTTGGTCGTCCGGCTCGTCGGTGGCGGCCCTCGCCGCGGTTGGTCGCTGACCTGGCGCATCCTGCTGGCCGGGGCGCTGGCCCCGCCGGCGATGGGACTGTTCGGCATCCCGTCCAGCATCTTCGGTGGCGACACTCCCAACGTCACGGCGCAGGCCTGGGTCATCGGCATCGAGCTCGGGCTGGTGTGGCTGGCCGGGGCCTGGATCATCGTCACGACCCTGCGCCGACGAGGGTCTGATCCGGCCGAGCCGATGACTCCGTTCGCCCGGATCTACCCCGCCACATACCTCGTGGTGATGGCGGTGTTCTGGCTGACCGCCTTGCCGGCGTACTTCGACGCCAGGCACGGCATCACCAGCGACGGCACGCCGATCGGCAGCGGGCTGTACGCATTGGCCTGCTTCCTCGGCGCCGGCGCCCTGCTCGGCGTGCTCTACACCGGCCGCCACCGTGTGCGTCGTGAAGTGCCTGTGGCCAGCGAGCGGTAGCGTCACCGCATGGCAAAGAAGCAGTGGTCCGACCTCACGCCCGGTCAACGGCGGGCCGTTTTCATCGCGGGCGCGGCGGAGACGGTGCTCACCGTCGCGGCGCTACGGGACCTTGCTCATCGCCCCGCCCGCGACGTCCGGGGCCCGAAGGCACTGTGGGTCCTCGCGTTTTTCGTCCAGCCCGTGGGCCCGTTGGCATACTTCGCCAAAGGACGCCGCTGAGCCCGCGGCACCACGCCCGCTGAGGGCGGCCCACCAGCGACCGCCCAGCGGCGGCGCCGCTCTCAGACGTGAACGGCGGTCACCATGCCGTACTCCAGGGTCACCCGGACTCCGTCGCCGTCGGCCCAACCGCTCACGAATCGCGTCAGCTCGGTCAGCAGGGCGTCCCAGCGACCTTCCGCGACGAGCCGGTCCCGTTCGCCGATCACATGACCCGCGGTCTGGATCAAGAACGTGGCCGCGGCCTCGGCATCCGGCCAGGACAGCTCGAGCTTTTCGACGCTGAAGTCGACAACCTCCAGTCCGGCCTGGAGCAGGAGATCGCCCACGCTCGCCCGATCCGCCCAACGGCTCGGCGCCGGACCTTCCACCGGCGGGAGGTACGCCCCGAGAACGCGTCCCACCGATGGCATGAAGGAGCCTGGTGACCAGGCTGCCAGGACCGCCCGACCGTCGGGCCTGAGTACGCGAGCCACCTCATTGGCCGCAGCCAGAGGGTCCTGGGCGTACATGATGCCGAGCACGGACAGGACCGTGTCGGCGCTCGCTGGAGCCACCGGCAGCGACTCAGCGTCACCTTCGATCCAGGTGACGCTTCGCCCTTCGCGCTCGGCTCGGCGGGCTGCACGGTCGAGGAGGACGGTTTCGTAGTCCACCCCGGTGACGCGTGCGCCCCGGGCTGCGGCAAGGAGCGCGGCGTTGCCGTCGCCACAGGCGATGTCCAGCACGTCCTGTCCGGGGACGATTTCCGCCCGTTCGACCACGGCGAGCGCGACGGGTTCCAACAACCTCGCCATCGCGGGATAGTCGCCGAGGCCCCACGTCGTACTCGCCGTCGGGTCGTCCTTCCGTTCCGTCATCGGTCGGCGAACTGGTCGGCACGGTCTTGGGCGTGGACATGAACCGTCAATGGGCAGGGAGGTCGCGTGAGGGCGAAGTATGAGGTGGCGGACACCAGCAGGCCCACACCCCAGATCGTGTAGCCACCCATCTCCAACATCAACGGCACGAATGACCCGCCGAACTCACCGAGGATCCAGGCGATCATCCCGGCGATGCCGAAGTACGCGGTCAGGCTCGCCCCCATGAACAGGCCGGTGCCGAGCACCAACCAGCGGGGCACGTGCCGTCCGCGCAGCGGGCCGGTCCAGGCCGGCCAGATCCTGCCCCAGCGGTGGACCAGGGCCAACGGCAGCACGGTCCCGGCCACGCTCATCAGCGCCACGAAGGTGATCATCGCCGGCCAGGAGACGTCGCTTGTCTCGACCGAGGCCTGCCACCGTCCGGCGATCGTGTCGGCCAGCCACACGCTGATGCGCGCCGCGAATCCGGCAACGGCAAGGTACGCGCCGACAAAGGCCCACCGGGGCGCCTGGTCCGCGCGGCTCTCGGGTGATCTGCCGTGGATGCGGCCGCAGGCGTCACAGGCGCGCGCGGCCGATCGGCGCTGGCTGGCGGCGGTGATGACACAAAGAACTCCGGCTGCGGCACCGCTCCCGGTCGCCAGCAGGCTGGCCACGCTGCCGGTCGCAACGCCCTCGAAGAGCAGCGACGCCACGATCACCGGGAACAGGAACGAGTACACGCACACGGCGGCCCCGGCAAGACCAGTCAGCCCTGCGAGCAGGTAGTGGGTGGTCGCGGACTCGGACTCTCCGGCGACGGCGACGCAGAGGCAAGCCAGCACCGCGAAGACGCCGAGGACCACGGGCACCCAGCCACCTGGGAAGTATGATTCGCGGCCTCTCAGGAACTGAGGCGCGTCACCGATCGCCCACCAGATGTGGATCCCGGTGTATGCGGCCAGCCACGCCAGTGCGGACTCGTTGAGGGTTCGCCACTGTGCGTGGCCACGCTCACTCATCATCGGTTGTCGTCGCCGAGACGGTCGGCGAGGAAGTCCGCCCACGTGCGCTTGCCGACGACGGCGCCCTCGAGCGTGAGGTTCGCCCCCGAACGGTAGGCGGCGCCCACGCGGCCGGGGATGCGCAGCGGAAGGAGCGGCCGGTGCTTGCCCGTGGCTCGCAGGTAGCCGCGGACCAGGTCGGGCATCGTGTGCGTCTCGGGGCCGACCAGGTCCGGCACGAGGCCAGCCGGCTGACCCACCGCCAGCTCGACCAGGCGGGACGCGACCTCGACCGCGTCAACCGATTGGAATCGGACGACCTTCGGCGCCGGAACCACCGGCAGGCGCACCACCCCGCGCATCGCCGTCAGGACCAAGTCATGAAATTGGGCGGCGCGCATCGTCGTCCATGGCAGTCCGGACTCGGCGATGACACGTTCAGCCCCGTGCTTGTTGCGGAAGTACCCGATCGGCATGCGATCCGCCCCGACGACCGAGATGTACACCACGTGGCGTACGTCCGCGGTGACGGCGTGACGCATGAGATGTGTCGTCGCCTCGGCGTCACCCTTGGCGCTCCCGGCGAGGTGCATCAGCACTTCGACGCCCTCGAGGGCCGCGGGGACCCCGTGGTCCTTCAACAGGTCACCCGTGACATACGTGATGCCGTCGCGGGACTCGTGGTCTCGACGGCTGAGGACGCGTACGTCATGGCCGGCTCCCCGCAGCATCGGGAGGACGTGCGTGCCAAGCGTGCCGGTGCCGCCGGTCACCAGGATGGGTGATGTCATGGTTGTCT
>JAWWPE010000448.1:0-2519 GCA_033850895.1 Nocardioidaceae bacterium
CTCGATCTCGAGATCGCCTACTTCACGTCGCGCGGCATCGGCGTCGTGGCGCCCGAGTACGGCGGCTCCACCGGCTTCGGGCGGATGTGGCGGGAGCGACTCAACCGGCAGTGGGGTGTCATTGACCTTTCGGACGCAATTGCGGTGGCTGAGGGACTCGTGGAGGACGGCCTCGCCGACCCAGCGCGGCTCGGCATCCGCGGAGGGAGCGCCGGCGGATACACCACGGCACTCGCTCTGACGTCTCCTTCGCCGTTCGTTGCCGGATGTGCGCGCTATCCGGTCATCGACCTGGTCGCGTTCGCGAGCGGTGAGACCCATGACCTGGAGTCGCGCTACCTCGACAGCATCGTCGGGCCACTGCCGGAGTGTGCCGAGATCTATCGCGAACGTTCGCCGGCGAATCGTGCAGACCAGCTACACGCTCCGCTGCTCGTGCTGCAGGGGCTCGACGACCAGATCTGTCAGCCGCGTACGACGCAGCGCTTCGTTGACGCGGTGCGTGCGGCCGGCGGCGACATCGAGTACCGCGCGTACGAAGGTGAGCAGCACGGCTTCCGCGCGGCAAGCACGATCGCCGACGCGATCGCGGTGGAGTTCGACTATTTCGCCAGGATTTTCGGCCTCACGGGTCCGGGGGCGGATCCGTGAGGCCGGAGCACTCTCCGCTTCGGCCGGGCGCCCGCGTCGCGCTGGTCGGCACCAGCGGCCCACCACCTCCGGGCCAGCTCGATCGCGCTGTGATGCAGCTCAAGGAGTGGGGGCTCGACCCGGTCGTCGGTCCCAACTCGGAGGCGCGGCATCCGCGAGCCAGCTATCTGTTGGGCACCGACCGGCAACGTGCGGACGATCTGCAGTGGGCCTGGTGCGATCCCGAGATCGACGCAGTGTTCTGCCTCCGCGGCGGCTATGGCGCCGCTCGTGTCCTCGACCTCCTCGACGTCGACGCCCTGCGAGCGGCCGGTCCGAAGCCGATCTTCGGCAGCTCGGACGTGACGGCGATCGCCGAGTTCTGGCACGAGCAGCTCGCCTGCGGATTCTGGTTCGCACCGATGATGACGAGCGCAGCCCTGCTCGACGACGACGTGGCGAAGGCGGGACTGGCCGCGGCGATCTTCGAGCCGGCCGAGGGTCGAGCCTTCACCTCGCCCTACGCCCGCTCGATCTCCCGTGGCCAGGCGAGCGGACCGCTGATCGGCGGCAACCTCGCGGTGCTCGCCATGACATCCGGCGCGCGCGGGCGGCCGCCTCTCGACAACACGGGTTGTCTGGCGCTGATCGAGGACGTCACCGAGCCGACGTACAAGATCGACGGTTTCCTGACCTCGCTGTTGCGGGCGGGTTGGTTCGAGGGCGTCGCAGGGATCGCGCTCGGCAGCTGGCGCGATTGCGGGCCGCTCGACGAGATCCGCGCCCTCGTCGAGGAGCTCCTCGTGCCCTTGGGTGTGCCGATCGTGTGGGAGCTCGGATTCGGCCACGTGGCGGGAGCGCATGCGATCCCACTCGGGGCGACCGCAACGCTGTTCGCCGACGACGCGCCCCGACTTGTGCTGGCCGGGGGCTGAGCCATGCGTCAGGCTGGCTGCATGAACGCGGGGTTGTGGGAAGGACCGTCGTATGACTGATCTGGCGAGCTCCCCGGAATCCGATGAGGTGCGAGCGCACCGTCGTTCGGCCTCGGTCCTCAAGAAGTCGGTCATCGACCGAGAGCATCAGCAGTTCGACCGCACCGTTGCGTGGGCCCGAGACGATGCGTCGCTCGAACGTGTTGCGGCTCGGGTGGTGTCCGCACGGCGACGGTTCGTGCTCGGTGCGGCGCGCTCCTTCACGTACGCCTCGCTGCTTGCCGCCGATCTGAGCTCGTCGCTGGCCAATGTGACGCTGATCGACGGCACGATCGTCCGCCCGCTCGACGTGCTCACCGATGTACGGGACAGCGATGTCATGATCGCGTTCTCGCTGGCGCGCTACCGCCGCTACACCGTGGACTTCGCTACGCCATTCGCCGAGGCCGGTGGCACGCTCGTGCTGATCACCGACTCCCCGGGTGCGCCACTGGTCCAGCACGCGACGGAGAGCATCATCATCGACACGACCGGCGACTCGGCCGAGCACTCACCGATGGCGGTCGCCTTGGTGATCCACGTCCTGGCCACACTGACCACGGCGAGCGCCAAGGGTGCCGTGCGGCGACAGCTCGAGCGCGATCGCCTCGCGGACACCCTCGGCCTCTACATCGACGGTTCGTGACTGTTCGGTCGGCCCTCGACGCCGCGATCGCCGAAGGGATCACGCCGGGCGGAGTCTGTGAAGTCAGTGTCGCGGGGGAGGTGACTGACTCCGTTGCGAGCGGGGTGCAGGCCACGGTCGACGATCACGGCGAAGCGCTCGGCGCGGACGAGCGCGCGGCGGTGACAGCTGAGACCCGCTACGACCTGGCGTCGATCACCAAGCTGTTCTCGGCCGTCACGCTGCTGCGACTGGTCGACGCGGGCACTCTCGACCTGGACGTCTCAATC
>JAWWPE010000024.1:0-5840 GCA_033850895.1 Nocardioidaceae bacterium
CTGGCAGAGGCTCGGGGCCGCGGAGACGAGATCGTCCTGGTGAGCTCTGGCGCGATCGCTGCTGGACTTGCTCCGCTGGGACTCGCAACCCGTCCGCGCAATCTGGCGATGCAGCAAGCCGCTGCCAGCGTTGGACAGGGTGCCCTGATCGCCCGCTATGCCGAACGTTTCGTGCACCACGGACTCGTGGTCGGTCAGGTGCTGCTGACCGCCGACGACGTCACCCGGCGCACTCATTACCGCAACGCCTACCAGACCTTCGCCCGACTCCTGGAGCTCGGCGTCGTGCCCATCGTCAACGAGAATGACACCGTCGCCACCAGTGAGATCCGGTTCGGCGACAACGACCGACTCGCGGCGCTGGTCTCGCACCTGGTGCACGCCGACCTGCTCGTCCTGCTCTCGGACGTGGACGGCCTCTATGACGGCGATCCGCGTGCGGCCGATGCGCGAATCGTGCCTGACGTGCACGGAGAGAGCGACATTGCGGCACTCGACATCGTCCGGCCGAGCGAGTCGGCGATCGGCACGGGTGGGATGGTCACCAAGATCGAAGCCGCACGCATCGCCACCGGCGCCGGCATCCCGGTGGTGCTCACGGCCGCTGCGCAGGCGGCTGCCGCGCTGGCCGGCGATGCTGTGGGAACCCGGTTCCACCCGACTGGTCGGCGCAGGCCGACCCGGCTGCTCTGGCTGGCCCACGCAAGTGATGCCAAGGGCGCTCTGCATGTCGACGCCGGTGCCGTGGGTGCACTCACCGGACGCAACGCCTCGCTGCTTCCCGCCGGCATCACGAAGGTCGCCGGCACATTCGATGCCGGCGATCCGGTCGACGTCATCGGGCCCGACGGAACCGTCGTGGCTCGCGGTGTCGTCAACTACGACAGCACTGAGCTGCCGGCCATGCTCGGAAGGTCGACCCACGACCTGGCGCTCGAGCTCGGCGCTGACTTCTCCAGTGCGGTGGTTCATCGGGACGATCTCATGCTGATCGGCCCCTGACGAAGTAGCCTCTGGGCATGCAGCCCGACGAGGTCGTTCGCCTGGCATTCCGCGGGCTCAGCCACGGAGCTGAAGCGGCGCTGGCGGATCTCGTCGCCAATGGTGACGAAGCGAACGATCAGGGCGCTGCCGCTGCCGGAGTCTTCCTCCGGGTGATGAGCTGCCGGTTCGACGAGGCGATCGATGCGGCGGACGCCCTCGCCACTCGGCAGCTGGACGGGGACAGGCTGGCCGCCGCGGCGATCGGCCTGGCCCGCGCGATCTGCACCGGTACGGTCACCGACTTGACCGATGTCGAACCGGCTGTCGGACCGTACAGCGAGCTGACCGAGACCTTGGAGATCGAGACCGCGATGTCATCGGGCCTGATCACCTCGGCAGATGTCATCGCGACGCGGATGCTGAGCGATTGCACGACGATGTCCATGCGCGAGATCTGGGCCGGCATCGGCCTGGTACGTGCTCGTGGCTTTGCCGGTCGGTTCACCGAGGCCAGTGAGGTGCTCGATCGGGTGTCGGCGGCCCCCGCGCTCGCCGACCTGCCGCTCATGCGGCTGCTCGCGGACAGCACGCGGATCTTCGTGGACGGCAATCTCGGCAACCACGACGCTGTCGCCCTCGGGCTGCATAACCTGCGCCGGAACGAGCCGGACACGATCGAGCACAACTACGTCTACGCCGGGTCATACGTGCTCGCGGCCTTCGGTGCCAACGCGATCGGACGACTGTCCGAGGCCGCTGAGCTGATCGTCCACGGCGGCGGTGGGGAGCACCTGCCGCACCTCCAGCTCGTCGACCGGGTGTACGGATACGAGCTGCTGGTCGAAGACGCCCTTGCTCGGGGCGACACATCCGCCGCGCTGCTCTGGGCCGAGCGTGCGGGGTCCCTTCCCGTCGAGCGTCATCACATGGCGGCTGCCGCGCTCGGTCGCCTTCGGGCGCGGGTCGCAGTCCATCAGCGCAACACCGTGGTCGGCATCCGCGAGTCTTCGGACGCCGGCACCCTGGCGGCCCTGGTCGGTGGCGAGCTCGAGGTTCTTCGCGCACGGGTCATCGAGGCGTCGGCCCGCGCGGGTTCGGGCGACCGGGTGCACGGCATCGACGCGCTGGAGGAGACTGCGCGACGGGCGAACGAAACCGGCGCCTCGGCCGTACGCGACTGGGCTGAGCGCGAGCTCGCCAGCCATGGCCGTCGGTTGCGCAATGTGCCCGGCCAGGGCTGGGACGTGTTGACCCCGGCCCAGAAGGTGATCGCCCGCCTGGCGGCGTCGGGATTGCGCAATCGGGAGATCGCCACGGCCTTGTTCGTGTCGGAGAAGACCGTCGAGAGCCACGTCGCGGCCGTGCTCGGAGCGCTCGGCACGACGAACCGGGTCGGTATCGGCCGCGAGCTGGGTGGCGACGAGGTCGACCCGGTGTTCGGCTCGAAGGTCACGCCTCGGCAGCGCGAGGTCGCCGTCATGGTCGCCCGCGGATTGTCGAACAGTGCGATTTCCCGGTCGCTCTCGATCAGTGAGAAGACCGTCGAGAAGCACGTGGCCGATCTGTTCGACCGGCTGCATGTACGTACCCGATCGGCGTTGGCCGCGCAGGTCCGGGGCGTACCCGTGTCAACCGATGGTTGAGGGTTGCCGGACAATTGTGAGCATGAAGGCTGTGCTGTGGTGAAAGACGTGGTGCACGACGCCGCCCGCCGAGCTCGGAACGCTGCCGCGACGCTCGCGATGGCGACCCGCGCTGAGAAGGACTCCGCGCTGCACGCGATGGCAGATGCGCTCGAAGCCGCCACCGCCACGATCCTCGCGGCCAACGCGCTCGACGTCGACTCAGCACGAGCGGCCGGCACGAGCGAGGACATCATCGACCGTCTGGCCCTCGACGAGTCACGCATCACGGCCTTTTCCGACGGCATCCGTGACATCGCCGCCCTACCGGACCCGGTCGGTGAGGTCGTGCGCGGTTCAACCCTGCCCAACGGGCTCCAGCTCCAGCAGATTCGGGTGCCGATGGGCGTCATCGGCATCATCTACGAGGGTCGGCCCAACGTCACCGCTGACGCCGCGGCGATCTGTCTCAAGGCGGGGAGCGCGGTGCTGCTCCGCGGCTCGTCCTCGGCGGCCGCGTCCAACACGGCGATCATCGAGATCATGCGAGCGGCACTCGCCGGGTCCAGCCTGCCGGCCGATGCGATCCAGCAGATCCCTGCCGACGACCGCTCGTCGGCCACTCACCTGATGCAGGCGCGCGGTCTGGTCGACCTGGTCATCCCACGCGGGGGAGCGGGCCTGATCAAGGCCGTGGTGGAGGAGTCGACGGTTCCAGTGATCGAGACCGGTGTCGGCAACTGCCACGTCTATGTCGATGCGGACGCCGACCTCGACATGGCCCTGGACATCGTGATCAACGCCAAGACCCATCGCACCAGCGTCTGCAATGCGGCGGAGTCGTTGCTGGTGCACAAGGCCGTGGCGGACATCTTCGTGCCGCGTGTCGTCTCCGCCCTCCAAGAGCGCGGCGTCACGATCCATGGCGATCCAGCATTCTGCGCGGTCAATGGTGATGTTCTCGCCGTGACTGATGACGACTACGCGGCCGAGTACCTGTCGCTCGACATCTCGGCCCGGGTCGTCGACTCGATCGACGACGCCATAGCGCACATTCGAACATTCTCGTCCGGCCACACCGAGGCGATCGTCACGTCCTCGCTCGCGTCGTCGCGCCGGTTCACGATGGGGGTCGACTCGGCCGCGGTCATGGTCAACGCGTCGACCCGGTTCACCGACGGCGGGGAGTTCGGATTCGGCGCGGAGATCGGCATCTCCACGCAGAAGCTGCATGCCCGGGGTCCGATGGGGCTGACCGAGATGACCACCACGACGTACATCGTCACCGGCTCCGGCCAGGTGCGCTGAAGAACGCTCCCTCTTGACAATCCTTCAGGCCTGCTCGCATAATCAACTAAATGGTTTATCAACTAGTGAGTTGAGTACGAGATGTCCCAGAGTGACCCCCTGAGTGCGACGTTCGCCGCTCTCGCCGATCCGACCCGTCGGGCGATCCTTGCCCGGCTGGCCAAGGGCGAAGCGACCGTGAACGAGCTCGCCGAGCCGTTCGAGATGAGCCTTCAGGCCGTGTCCAAGCACCTCAAGGTGCTCGAATCGGCCCAGCTCATCAGCCGAGGACACCGGGCGCAGTACCGGCCCTGCCGCCTCGAGGTCGAACCTCTCGAGAACGCCGTCGAGTGGGTTGCCCGCCACCAGGCGATCTGGACCGATCGATTCACCCAGCTCGAGGAACACCTCAAGGCGATTCAGCCGCAACACCCAACAAAGGAGAAGACGACATGAGCGACACCACGAACCTCGGAGAGGTGAAGATCACCCGGACCTATAAGGCGCCGCGTGAGCTGCTGTTCAGCGTCATGACCGAGCCTGAGCACCTCAGCCACTTCTGGGGACCGATCGGCGTCTCGACGCCGGTGGAGAACATCATCGTCGAGCCCCGCGTCGGCGGGCGATTCGAGACGATCATGGTCAATGACGAGAGCGGCGAGGAATACCCGATGCGCGCGGTCTTCGCGGAGTTCGACCCGCCCCACCGGCTGGCCTGGACCGAGCCGGACGTCGAGGGCGGCATGCTCACGACCATCACCTTCACCGACCTCGGCGACGGCACCACGGAGACGTTCACGCACCAGACGAACGTCCCAGAGTTCTTCCGGTCGGAGGAAGCGCAAGCCGGTATGCAGACCAGCTTCGACAAGTGCGATGCCTACCTGCTGACACTGCAATGACCGGTCGGCCTCGGCCGTGAGCAGGGGGCACGTACGCGCTGGTAGATTGACGCCATGTTCTTGCTCCTTGCCTCGGCCGAGACTGCCGAGCACCACCGCGACATCGGGATCAATCCATATGGCGTGGGTGCGATCGCCATCGTCATCCTGTCGGTCCTGATGCTGGCGCTGTTGTCCTTCGGCAAGGGCCGCGAGCACTCCTGACCCGCATGGACGCAGAGCGCCGCCGCGTCGGCGTCATGGGTGGCACCTTCGACCCGATCCACCACGGGCACCTGGTCGCCGCCAGCGAGGTGCAGTCCTGGTTCGATCTCGACGAGGTCATCTTCGTGCCCACCGGTCAGCCCTGGCAGAAGGCCGATCGCGATGTGTCACCGGCTGAGGACCGCTACTTGATGACGGTCATCGCGACCGCAGCCAACCCGCGGTTCGCGGTCAGCCGGGTCGACATCGACCGGGACGGGCCGACCTACACGATCGACACCCTGCGCGACATCGCCGCGCTGCATCCCGATGCCGATCTCTACTTCATCACCGGCGCCGACGCGATGGCGGCGTTGCTGACCTGGCGCGATCATGAGGAGCTTTTCGAGCTGGCGCACTTCGTGGGGTGTACGCGGCCGGGTCACGAGATGGATGACGGCACGCTCGAGGGTCTTCCCAGGGACCGCATCACCTTGGTCGAGATCCCGGCGCTGGCGATCTCCTCGACCGATTGCCGACACCGCGTCGAGCACGGCGAGCCGGTCTGGTACCTCGTGCCCGACGGCGTCGTCCAATACATCGGCAAGCACCGTCTCTATGAGGTGGCCGGATGAGCGCCACACCACGCGCGATCGAGCTGACTCGCGCCGCCGCAGCCGCCGCCGACGACAAGCTGGCCCAGGACATCATCGCGTTCGACGTCTCGGAGCAGCTGGCGCTGACCGACGTCTTCCTGCTCTGCTCGGCTTCCAGTCCGCGTCAGGTCAGGGCGGTCCAGGACGCGGTGGAGGAGCGGATGATCGAGCTGGGCGCCAAGGCCGTACGCCGCGAGGGCGAGCGC
>JAWWPE010000029.1:0-18114 GCA_033850895.1 Nocardioidaceae bacterium
GGTCAGCCCTGTCCCGGCGCCGAGTCGACCACGTCGACGTGGAACGTCTCGATCGACGGCGGGTACGGGCCGCCCGGAGCGCCCGGCATGGGCTCGGAGTCCTCGTCCGGCGGATCCGACCGCGTGCCGAGGTACTGACCCGTGCTCTTGCTGAACAGCAGCTGCTCGTCGAGTCCGATGCGGATGCCCACGGCCTGCTGACCGTCGATCGGGGTGACGCCGGAAGCGATCTTCACCTGTGGTTCCTTTGCCAGTGCCCGGAAGATCGCGGCACGGACGTCGGCGGGAGCGACTCCACTCGTCAGCACCGGCTTGGTCGCCTCGCCCAGTGCGACGTAGCGCTCGACCGGCGCGTAGTGGTGCGCGTCCTTCATCAGCACCGCGAGCAGCTTCTCGGGATCGCGCGGGAGCTTGGCGTACCAGTCGGCGTCGAGGTACTTGGAGTGCTCGACCCAGTGGTTCGACGCCCCGCCCTTCGACGTGTACTGCTCATGGGAGGGGCTCCAGTCGGCAGGGTCCGAACTGAACTGCTGGAGGATCGTGGAGTCTTGGGTGAAGACCCAGGTGCCGTGGCGGTGGTCGTACGGGATCCAGGTGCTGTCGGTGTTCCTCATCTTGATGTACTGCGGCACCCCGTCCTTGCCGGTCGGGATCCTGGGTCCGCGCTTCTCGCCCTCTGCATACATGTGCTCCACGTAGGTCCAGCCCTCCCACCTGTTCGTGACGCGGAGATACTGTCCCGGCCCGACGACCGGATCCGACGTGTGGATCGTGGCATCCGCCGCCCGCTCGAGCACGGCAGCCGCCGCGGGCGAGGCGCCGACCTGGTGGCCACCGATGTCCACCCTGGTCAAGCCGAGGGCGACGGTCGCGGCGACAGCGCCGCCGAGAACCAGGGTGCGGCGCACGTGGCTGCGCTGCTTCGGGGCCGTGCGCGGCGACGGCTGCGCCATGATCATCTGCAGCAGGTCTTCGTCCTGAGCGGTGAGTTCGGTGGTGGCGTCGGCCTGCGGGTCGAGCTCGGAGAGCGTACGAGTGATGGTGTTCATGAGGTCACCTCGGCGGTGTGGGTACGAATGTGGGGGACGGGCGAGGGCTCGGAGCCAGGTGGGTCCGAGAGCACATCTCGCAGCTTGCGGCGAGCGCGATGCAGGCGTACGGCGGCGGTCCCGGGGCGACAGTCGAGCACGACCGCGACGGCCTTGACGCTCAGGTGCTCCCAGTAGACGAGCAGCAGGATCTCCCGCTCGTCGTCGCTGAGCTGCTCGATCGCGGCGAGTATGAGCGAGCGATCGTCCGAGGCATCGGTGCCATCTGGCTCGGCAACCTCGGTGCTGTCGGCGACACGCTGGGTGACCCGCAGCTGCCGGCGCTCGGTGCGCTGATGGTTGGCGAGGGTGAAGCGGGCCGTGCGGTAGAGCCACGGGAGCCCGCCGGCGACGGCATCGTCGCAGCGGCGCCACGCGGTGAGGTAGGTCTGCGCGACGACGTCCTCGGCGAGGTCGTCGGGCGCTCGTCTGCGGGCATATGTACGGATGGACGGGAGGGTGATCCGGTAGAGCGTCTCGAATGCGCGACGACGCTCGTCCTCATCTGCAGTCATGACTCTTTATGTCCACGTCGCTCCCGGGCATTACCTACGAGGGGAAGACCGGCCAGCAGTCGGTGCGTTGCGTCCGGTCGAAATCCGCCCCGGCGGCGACTGTCGCCTTCTCCCGGTCGACGATGCCGGTGGCCAGGAAGAAGATCGACACGATGTAGAACGTCATGATCGCCAGGCCGGTGGCGGTCGCGTCATTGTCGATGCGGTCAGCCTGCCCCAGCGCGATGATGCCGTCCGAGATCAGGAACAACGCACCGCCGACCCCCGCTCGTACGTCGGTGGCCAACGAGGTCGCCGCCGTGCCGACGAGCAGCGCGGCGTAGATCGGGATGACCGGCCGTAGTCCGGCATCGAGTCCGGTCCAGACGTACGTGACCATGCCGATCGCCGCGATGACGTAGACGACGACGATGAGCGGCTTCCGCCTGAGCTGGGCAACCGCGCCGCGCGCGACGAAGAACCGGATGAACGTGATGTGCGCTCCTGCGAACGCCGCCATCCCGACGACGAAGACGCTGTCGCCGAGCTCGAGGAACAGATCGCCGAAGAAGCAGAAGACCAGCGCGACCACCAAGGCGCGGGGCCCCTTCTGCTGGATCACCCAGACTGCGAGCAGCGGCGCGAGGAAACACTTGGTGATGCTGTCCCAGGGGCTGGCGTCAGCGCCGTTGAGCGCGAGGTGCACCACCGCCATCACACCGAACGCGATCATCCAGGGGCTTTTCGCGGCCGTCATGCCAGCACGCTACCGCGGAGGCGTGCTGGCCGGAGAGAGTCAGTGCCCGGCGTCCTCGCGGCGGGCGTCGAGCCATCTCATCGCCGGTGTCGCCGTCACACCGTGGACGATCACCGACAACGTGATGGTGAATCCGACGGTCGACCACAGCAGAGGCAGGTGCTCGAACCTGGCGTGGTTGCTGGCGTACGCCAGGTAGTAGATCGAGCCGACGCCGCGGACACCGAAGAACGCCGTCGCCGCCCGCTCACGTGGTCCGAGGTACGCGTCGCCCACTCGCGGAGGTGACCACGGCGGTCGCACGACCAGGGCAAACATCCCCGCGATGGGGCGGATCACCAGCACCAGCAACACCGAGACCAACGCGGCCTGCCAGGTCAGCTCAGTCAGCAGACCGTTGGTGAGTGAGACCCCCAACATCAGCAGGACAATGAGGGTCAGCAGACGCTCGAGTCGCTCGACGACCTGGTGCATCGAGGCGTGATAATCGTGACCGCGCTCGGCCGACCGCATCGTCATGGCGCACGCGAACACCGCGAGGAAGCCGTAGCCGTTGGCCACCTCCGCCAGGCCGTACGACAACAGGATGGCCGCCACCGCCAACAACGGCTCGCCGGACTCCGACGTACGCAACGAAGGTTGCCGGGAGCCGAACGCCGTCTTCGCCAGCACCCAGCCGACCACCACACCGAGCGCCGCCCCGATCAGGACCTTGGCCACGAGATCCCAAGCCAGCCAGGTTGCCGTCGTGAACGGTCCCGTCGCGGCCAGCAGGATCGCCGCCTGGACGAACGGGAATGCCAGTCCGTCGTTGAGGCCGGCCTCGGAGGTCAACGCGAACCGCACCTCGTCGGTCTCGTCGATCTCCTCCTCCGTCTCGTCCGTGGTCGGACCCTCGACCTGGACGTCGGAGGCCAGCACCGGATCGGTCGGGGCGAGCACCGCCCCGAGCAGCAGCGCGGCCGACGGAGCCAGTCCGACGACCTGCCAGCCCAGCAACGCGACCCCGCCGATCGAGAGCGGCATCGCGATCGCCAACAGTCGCCAGGTGGCGCCCCACCGGCGCCACGAGCTGAACGATCGGAGGCTCAACGGACGGTCGAGCGCGAGTCCGACGCCCATCAGCGCGACCAGCACGGTGAACTCGGCCAGGTGCTCGACGAACACCCGGTGCGTGATCGGCGAGAAGGCCGTGTCATCCGCGCCGGGCAGCAGGCCGATCAGGGCACCGAGCCCGAGAAGCACAACCGGTGCCGAGAGTGCCGCGGACCGCAAGGCATACGGGAGGACGACGGCGAGCAGCAGCGAGACGCCGCCCAGCAAATAGACGAGGTGCGCGGTCATCTCGCGCCCTCGGCCGCGCGGTCACGGCTAGGGCCTGGCGTCACAGCGTGGCTCGCGCACCGCCGCGTGACCATCTCGACGCGCGGTAGGCGCCTTCACGCAGCTGTGTCGCCCACGGGTAGTAGTCGAGGCCGGGCAACTGGTTGGTGACCGGATCGAACGAGACCGACTCATCGCCGGTAGGAGCATCACCGGGAACGTCTTCGATCTCGAGCTGTCCGAACGTCCGCCAGGGCCCACGCATCGAGGCGGCGGCCAGCGTGAAATTGCGCGCGTCTTCGTCGACCGGGATGGCGGCGAGAAGCAGTGGGCCGGACGGGGTCCGGTACGGCAACAGCGTGGAATAGGCATGAGGCGACGCCCGCCGGGCCGCGAACAGCGTGAACCTGGTGATCGCCCCCAGCCCGGTACTGGCGAACAGCACATCGGCGTGACGGTCACCAGCTGGAACGCGCAGGGCGAGACCGTGGATGTCCGGCAACGGGTCAGGGACACCGGTGGCGCGCGACAGCCGGATCAACGCGTGATCGGTGCCAGGTTCATCGAGCCACGGCACGCCGGACGGTTCGGCGAGACCTGTTCGTCGTACGACCGCACCGTGCAAGACGCCGCGGGGGTGGAGCGGCTTGGCAGTCGGACGGAGCCTGCTCGCCGCGCCGAACACCGCGGTCAGAACGGCACCGGGAACGGTCGCCGCAGCGGCACCGGCTCGCTGCACGGCGGTCTCTTTCGGCATACGGAGCGACTTACTTGCGGTCGCGGTTCGGCGCGTACGCGGGACTGACGAGATCCGCCGGCGGACCCTGCCGCCACAACAAGCCCATCACCGCAAGGATCGATCGGAGATTCATGGAGGTGGAGTACCCGCTATTGGCCGGACGAACCGTCTTGAGCCTTGGGTCCCTCGAGCCACTCGGTGATGAACGTGTCACTCGCGTGGATGTGCGTCGCGATGTAACGGTCCGGCCCGACGACCTCGAACTTGTGCGTTGTCAGCTTCGGCACGACCAGGATCTGCCCGGCCACGCCGAGCAGCTGCTCGCCGGCGACGGTGAACAACGCCTTGCCGCCCCGGATGACGAACGTCTCGGCATACGGATGCTGGTGCAGGTAGGGACCCTCGCCGTCCTGATCGCTGTCGCTGAAGATCAGCGAAATTCCCGCCTCATAGGCTGCGCCCTCGATGCTGTCGAGGATGCGCCCGTCTGGCCGGGTCGTGCCGGTCGAATGAATGACATGCATGCTCCATACCTACAGCCCCAAGGGGTGTCCCGTCACGCATGCAGCAATGGCGTCACTACTACACCGAGTCGAGTCGTGTCCGCTGCCGAACAGACGGACACCTCTGATCGCGATGCACTCGTGAGGCGACATTTCACCCACTCATCTCTCAGGAGCAACCATGGAACTCATCGTCATGATCTTCGCGGCATTCCCGATTGGCTTCTTCATTCGCAATCGCACCGCGGCATCTGTCACCTACATCGCCGTCCACGGTTTCGTGTTCACCTTCCAGACGCTGATGCTGGTCATCGAGTGGGTGGGAGGCTCCAAGGACGCCTTCGGGCCCTATCCGAAGGCTGACAAGCCCGAGGTGTGGTCTTACGGCGTCGTCAACCTGGTGATTTTCGCGGTTGGGATTGGTCTAGTGCTGCTAGGGCATCGGGTCGCTGCACGTCGTCACCGCACCGGGGTGGCCGTTCACGATGCCCGTTGAGTCCGCCGGAGTCGGTCTCAACGGCTCACGATGTGACACCTGTTGTCGACGTGGTGTGGCGACAGTTCCGGGCCGTCCGCGATCGGCTCTGACCCGTCCCGGCATGCCACTCCGCAAACTCCCACTACGCCTAACGGGGGCTAGCTCGTAGAGGTGTGGGGACGGGGGCGCAGCGCACGCGTGCGAGGTCAGCCGGTTGCGATGGCAGTGATCTTGGTCGGAGTGTTCCGGTCGTCGTTCGTGCCGTCGCCGAGGTCGCCATCATCGTTGCGACCCCAGCAGTAGGCGTATCCAGAGGTGTTGAGTGCGCAGGTGTGACCTCCGGCGGCCGCCACCATTGTCCAGTTGGTGAAGGTGCCGACCTTCGTTGGCTTCAACCGGTTGACGGTGGTGCCGTCGCCAACTTGCCCGTACCCGTTGTAGCCCCAGCAGTACATGGCACCGGAGTGGTGACGCGCGCAGGTTTGATCGTCACCACTGGTGCTGCTGATCCAGCTGGTGGAGGAGCCGACCTTGGTTGGTTTCATGTGATTGCTGGTTCCTCCGTTGCCCAGCTCGCCGTCGTCGCCATATCCCCAGCAGTAGAGAGCTCCGGAACTGTGGCGCGCGCACGTATGGGAGTACCCGAGGTTGAAGTTGGTCCAGCTGGTGGAGGTGCCGACCTTGCGGGGAGTCAGACGGTCGTTCGTATCGCCCACTCCGAGCTCGCCATTGAAGTTGTGACCCCAGCAGTAGATCGAGCCGGAGGAGTGGCGCGCACAGGTGTGATCGCCGCCCGCGTCAACACTCGTCCAGCTGGTGGAGGCACCGACCTTCTTGGGCGTCGCCCGGTTGATGGTGGTGCCGTCGCCAACTTGCCCGTTGCCGTTGGACCCCCAGCAGTAGACGGAGCCGGACGCGTGTGTGGCACACGTATGGAAGGAGCCGGCCCTAACGCTTTTCCAGCTGGTGGAGGTGCCGACCCTGGTGGGTTGGAGTTGCTCGGTGGTGTTGCCGGTCCCGAGTTGCCCGTAGGCGTTGTGACCCCAGCAGTAGAGAGCGCCGGAGGTGCGGATCGCACAGGTGTGGAAAGTACCGGCGCTGACGCTGGCCCAGCTCTTGGAGAAGCCCACTTGTTGTGGTGCGGGTGCCGGAGAGGTGTTTCCGATTCCGAGCTGTCCTTGGGCGTTGTAGCCCCAGCAATACAGCGAGTGGTCCGTGCGGATGCCACAGGTGTGCGCCTGGCCCCCGGCGAGTGACAGCCACTTGGGTGAGCTGGCCTGGGCGCTACTGGCGCCGGCAACGGACATTCCGGCCACCAGCACCAGGGCGGCAACGATGCGCAGGATTGATTTCACGGGAGTCTCCTGATCGGTTGGCGACACACTGACATGCCGAGCATGACCTCGGCAAGGGCTTTGGCGACGACCCCGAGACCCTCGCAGATTGCCTCGAAACGGCAAGTTCCGAAGCGCGTGCGGACTACTTGCGAACTGGGACTGGCGTGATCGACCTGAGTCAAGGGCCGATACAGGTAGTAAAAGCGGCTGATCTGCATGAACGTGCGGTGGGCCCTGTGGGACTCGAACCCACAACCCGCGGATTAAAAGTCCGCTGCTCTGCCAATTGAGCTAAAGGCCCGCGCGCGAGGCGCTTGGAACAGTCTGCCAGTTGTCGCCGGTGCCTTGACGCGCGCAACCTTGCGTACCCACATAGCGTGGAGCAGTGACTGAGCAAGCCCCTCCCCAGCACGCCACTTCCGAGCTGACCGCCGCCGAACGCGAGCAGCGCTGGCACGCTTTGGCGGTATGCCTGGGCGCCGGCGCGATGACGCTGCTGGACCTCAGCATCGTCAACGTCGCCCTGCCCTCGATCCGCGAAGGACTGCACGCCAGCAACAGCACCTTGCAGTGGGTGGTGGCCGGGTATGCGCTCGCATTCGGCGTGGTGCTCGTACCGGCGGGGCGGCTCGGCGACGCCCGGAGCCGTCGCACCATATTCATGTGGGGCGTCGCCCTCTTCACGATCGCCAGCGCGGCGTGCGGCGCGGCCCAGGAGCCGTTGTGGATCGGGGTGGCACGGGTGGCCCAAGGTCTGGGTGGTGGGCTGATCAGCCCCCAGGTCTCCGGCTTCATCCAGAACCTGTTCAAGGGGCCGGAGCGCGGGCGCGCGTTCGGGCTGTTCGGCGCAACGGTCGGCATCTCCACCGCGATCGGACCGCTGCTCGGCGGCCTGTTGATCCAGCTCGGCGGCGAGGCCAACGGCTGGCGTCTTGTCTTCTACGTCAACGTCCCGATCGGCATCCTGCTGATGTTCCTGGCCCGGCGCTACCTGCCGAAGGCCGACCGGGGACCCAAGCAGTCACTGGACCCCGTCGGGGTACTCCTGTTCGGCGCGGCGATGTTCCTGATCCTGCTCCCGCTCGTGAAGGGCGGGAACGACACCTCGTTGTCCCAGCGACCGTGGTGGCTCCTGGGAGTCTCTGCCGTACTGCTGGTGGCGTTCGTGTTCTGGGAGCGGCACTGGACCAGTCGTCGACGTGAGACGCTCCTCGACCTGTCGCTGGTCAAGGTGCAGTCGTACGTCCTGGGGCTCAGCCTCGGCACGTTCTACTTCGCCGGGTTCACCTCGATCTTCATCGTGCTGACGCTCTACCTCCAGCAGGGTCTGCACTATTCGGCGCTGGAAGCCGGTGCCTCGCAGCTGCCATTCGCGATCGGGTCGGCGGTCTCGGCGTTCGCCGGCGGACGGCTGGTCGAGCGGTTCGGGCGTGCCCTCGTCGTGGTCGGCATGGTGTCGGTCAGCATCGCTCTGGTCATCATCGATCAGCTCGTGCCACATCTGTCGGGTGACGTCGGCCTAAAGCTCGCCCCGGTCCTGCTGCTGGCCGGACTCGGCGGCGGCTTGGTCATCGCGCCCAACATCACCCTGTCCCTGGCCGAGGTCCAACCGGCCAAGGCCGGCGCCGGCGGCGGTCTCCTGCAGACCGCGCAACGAGTCGGCTCCGCGATCGGTGTCGCCATCGTCCTCGCGCTGTTCTTCGAACGGATCGCGTCGACCGGGGGAGACTATGCGGCGGCGATGTCGTACAGCCTGCACGTCACGATCGGATTCGTGCTCGTGGCGCTGCTGATGGGAGTCGTCGACCTCGTACGACGTACGCGCAGCGACGGCTGAAATCCACAGATCTCGCAGAGTTGCTGCGCGTTTCGGTGACGAGGGACTAATCTCAAGGAAGGGAGAAGCACGCGTACGGCGAGACGGTTCGGTAGGACCCACGCGACCGATACGTTGGCACCTTCCGCCGTCCGAACCGCCACCCAGGAGCCCCCCCGAATGCTTGAGCCCTTGGACAGTCGCCTCCGCGACGACCAGGCACTCGACGAGATCGAGTTGACCAGTCGGCTGATCATCGCTGCCTCGGCCAAGGACGGGCACTTCTCCCAGCGTGAGGTCGACGAGATCCTTGGCGTTGCAGCCGCGAGCTGACGTCGGATGGCACCCGCGATTGACACTCTCGTCCGGCGTGCCTCTAGCATGGGCGTGCCCCACCCGGTAGTGACAGGAGCTCGTCGTGCGGTTTCGCATTCGACCAGTTGAAACTTCCTTCTACGACCTGTTCTCCGAGATGACAGGCCACCTCGTCAACGGCGCCAATCTGCTGGCCCAGATGCTCGATTCCGACACCGACAAGAAGGCGCTCGGCGAGCAGATGCGCGAGGCCGAGCACCAGGCCGACGAGACGACCCACAAGATCGTGAAGCGTGCCAACAGCACGTTCATCACACCGTTCGACCGCGAAGACATCTACCGCCTGGCGAGCAGCCTCGATGACGTCATGGACTTCATGGAGGAGACCGTCGACCTGGTCGGACTGTATGAGCTCGGCGACCTGCCGGCCGACTTCGCTCCGCAGGTCGAGGTGCTGCAGCGAGCCACCCAGCTGACCGCCGAGGCGATGCCCCGGCTGCGCACGATGAAGGACCTCGACGAGTACTGGATCGAGATCAACCGGCTCGAGAACCAGGGCGATCGCTCCTACCGGCGCATCGTGGCCAATCTGTTCAGCGGCAACTACAAGTCGCTCGAAGTGCTCAAGCTCAAGGACGTCGTCGACTCCCTCGAGCACGCCATCGATGCGCTCGAGTCGGTCGCCAACACGGTGGAGCAGATCGCCGTCAAGGAGTCCTGAGCGTGGACCTCACCCTTGCGTTGGTGATCGTCACTGTCGCCGTCGCACTGTTCTTCGACTACACCAACGGGTTCCACGACGCGGCCAACGCGATCGCCACCTCGGTGTCGACCCGGGCGCTCACCCCGCGCATCGCGCTGATGATGGCCGCCGTCCTCAACTTCGTCGGGGCGTTGCTCGGCACCGAGGTCGCCAAGACGATCAAGGACATCCTCAAGGGCTTCGACTCGCTCGACAATCCGCATCATGCGTTGACCGTCGTGCTGAGCGCGCTCCTCGGCGCGATCACCTGGAACCTCATCACGTGGTACTTCGGCATCCCGTCGTCCTCGTCGCACGCGCTGATCGGCGGCCTGATCGGCGTCGGTCTTGCCGCCGGCATCAGTATCGACTGGCACAAGGTGTGGGAGAAGGTCGCCCTGCCGATGGTGATCAGCCCACTGCTCGGGTTCTGCGGTGCGTTCCTGGTGATGTTGCTGATCATGTGGGTCTTCCGCAAGGCCAACCCGCACGCGGTCAACCGCGGTTTCCGGCTCTCGCAGACCGTCTCGGCGGCTGCTCTGTCACTGGGTCACGGTCTGCAGGACGCTCAGAAGACGATGGGTGTCATCGTGCTCGCGTTGATTGCCAGCGGACATCACAGCTCGCTCAACGACGACATCCCGCTCTGGGTCATCCTTTCGGCGGCCGGCGCGATCTCACTCGGCACGATGTCAGGCGGTATGCGCATCATGCGCACGATGGGCCGGCGCATCATCGCGCTCGACCCGCCTCGTGGTTTCGCCGCCGAGTCGACTGCGGCGATCGTCCTGTACGTCATGGCAATCGGTGCGAAGGCTCCGGTCTCGACGACCCACACGATGACATCTGCGGTGATGGGCGCCGGTGCCACGAAGCGGTTCAGCGCTGTGCGCTGGGGTGTCGCCCGCGGCATCATCACGGCCTGGGTGCTGACCCTTCCGGCTGCCGCCGCTGTCGGCGCGCTCGCGTACGCAATCCTGCACCTGATCATCCCCGGCAACTGAGAGATCATGCCCACCATTCGGTGGACGGGATCACCCGATCGGCGAAGCCTCAGCCGAACCGGCCCTGGATGTAGGCCTCGGTGGCCGGCTCCTGGGGGTTGGAGAAGATCGCCTCGGTACGCCCGACCTCGACGAGGCGCCCGGGCTTGCCGACGCCCGACAGGTTGAAGAACGCCGTCTCGTCCGACACCCGGGCAGCCTGCTGCATGTTGTGGGTGACGATCACGATCGTGTACTGCGACTTGAGCTCGTGGATCAGGTCCTCGATGACGCTGGTCGAGATCGGGTCGAGGGCCGAGCACGGCTCGTCCATCAGCAGGATCTCCGGCTCCACCGAGATGGCCCGGGCGATGCAGAGGCGCTGCTGCTGACCACCGGAGAGGCCTGAGCCCGGGCGGTCGAGGCGGTCCTTGACCTCGGTCCAGAGACCGGCGCTGCGCAGCGACCGCTCGACGACGTCATCGGACTCGGCCTTCTTCATCCGCTTGCTGTTGAGCTTCTGCCCGGCCAGCACGTTGTCGTAGATCGACATCGTCGGGAACGGGTTCGGGCGCTGGAAGACCATGCCGATCATCCGGCGGACGTTGACCGGATCCATGTCGTCGGCGTACAGGTCCTGGCCGTCGATCAGCACCTTGCCCTCGACGCGGGCACCACGAATGACCTCGTGCATACGGTTGAGCGACCGGAGGAAAGTCGACTTGCCGCAGCCCGAGGGGCCTATGAACGCGGTCACCGAGCGGGCCGCGATGGGGATGGTGACGCCCTCGACGGCGAGGAAGTCTCCGTAGTAGATGTTCAGGTCGGCGACATCGATGCTCTTGGCCATGATGTTGTCCTTTCGGTTTAGCGCTCGCCCTTGGGCGAGAAGAAGTAGGAGACGAGGCGGGCGACCAGGTTGAGGAGCATGACGATGAGGAGCAACACGAGAGCCGCACCCCAGGCGCGGTCGATGCTCGGTCCGGGCGGGAACCCCGGGCTGCTGATCGAGGAGTAGGCGAACACCGGGAGCGTCGCCATCCGGTCGTGGAAGAGGTCCATGTTCACCGAGTCGGTGGTTCCGGCGATGATCAGCAGCGGTGCGGTCTCGCCGATGACGCGGGCGATCGCGAGCGTGATGCCGGTGACGATGCCGGCGAGTGCGGTCGGCAGCACCACCTTGGCGACGGTGCGCCACTTCGGCACTCCGAGGGCGTACGCGGCCTCGCGCAGCTCATTGGGCACCAGCTTCAGCATCTCCTCGCAGGAGCGGACGACGACGGGAATCATCAGCACCGAGAGGGCCACCGATCCGCCGATGCCGAGCCGGATGCCGTCGCCGAAGATCAGCGCGAACAGGGCGTATGCGAACAGGCCGGCCACGATCGAGGGGATGCCGGTCATGACGTCGACGAGGAAGCGGATCCAGCGAGCCAGGCTGTTCTGCTGGCCGTACTCGACGAGGTAGATCGAGGTGAACAGGCCGATCGGGATCGAGATGACCGCGGCCGCCCCGGTGATCAGGAGGGTGCCGATCAGCGCGTGGTAGATGCCGCCGCCGGGGCCGACGACATTGCGCATCGAGTACGTGAAGAACTCGGTCGACAGCACCTTGCTGCCCTTGCTGATGACGATCCACAGGATGCTGACCAGGGGCAGCAGCGCGAGGCCGAACGCCGAGGTGACCAGCGTCGTCACGAGCCGGTCAGTGGCTTTGCGCTTGCCCTCGATGACCACCGACCAGACCGGCACGGTCAGGCAGATGAACCAGGCCAGCATGACCGACTTGAAGGCGCCGATCCCCAGGAAGTACGTGCCGACGCCGACGATCGCGGCGGCACCGCACACGGCGCGGGGCCCCCAGCTCGGCAGCTGTGCGCCGCGTAGCTCGTCGAACACGTCGACGGGGCGGGAGAGCGTGGTGGTCATCAGTTGGCTCCGGAGAATTCCGAGCGACGCTCCACGACGGCGCGGGCGGCGAAGTTGACGAGGAAGGTGATGACGAACAGCACCAGACCGCTGGCGATCAGGGCGTTGACGCTGAGCCCGGTCGACTCCTTGAAGTTCAACGCGATGTTGGCGGCGATGGTGCTGGGGTTGCTGCTGCCGATCAGGTTGGCGGTGACCTCGCCGGCGGTGACCGACAGGACCATCGCGACGGCGAGCGTCTCACCGAGGGCCCGGCCGAGGCCGAGCATCGCGGCGGACACGATGCCCGAACGGGCGTACGGGAAGATCGCCAGGCGGGCCATCTCCCACTTGGTCGCGCCAAGCGCGAGGGCCGCCTCTTCGTGCAACCGCGGGGTCTGCAGGAAGATCTCCCGGCAGATCGCGGTCATGATCGGCAGGATCATCACGGCGAGGACGATGCAGGCGGTGAGGATCGTACGGCCCGTGGCCGACGGCTCTCCGAAGAACGGGATGAAGCTGAGGTGCTTGTTCAGCCAGGCGTAGAACGGCACCAGGTGCGGCGCGAGGAACTGGATGCCCCAGAGGCCGTAGACGACGCTCGGCACGGCGGCGAGCAGGTCGATCAGGTAGCCGAAGATCTGGCCCAGTCGGCGGGGAGCGTAGTGCGAGATGAAGAGTGCGACGCCGATGGCGACGGGCACGGCGATCAGCAGCGCGATGGTCGCGGCGATCAGGGTGCCGAAGACGAGGGGCCACACCCAGGGGAGGAAGTGCTGGCCGCTCTTGACCTCGTCCGGTTTGGCGAGGATGCCCGGGATGCCCTTGGCGGTGAGGAAGATTCCGACACCGGCCAGGATGACCAGGATCAGGATCCCGGCGCCGGTCGACAAGCCAGCGAAGACCCGGTCTCCGGGGCGAACCGGCGGGGCCTTACGCGTTGCCTGCGTGATGCTCACAGGTGGTGCCTTTCACAAGCGGCTTGGTCAAAAGGAAGGGAGTGCGGTCGCCCGGTCCGGTAGGACCGAGCGACCGCACCGGATCAGGCTCCGGCGATCGTGGCGACCGCGGCCTGGGCCTTGGTCACGAAGGCTGCCGAGAGCGGGGCGGACCCTGCACTCGATGCTGCGACCTGCTGACCGTCAGCGCTGGTCACGTACGTCAGCCATGCCTTGACGAGCGCGGCCTGAGCCTTGTCGTCGTACTTCTGGCAGGCGATCTGGTACGAGACGAGCACGATCGGGTAGACCGCGGAATCGGTCACCTTGCGGTTGACCGTGATCGCGATGTCGGTCTTGGCCCGACCGGTGACCTCCTCGGAGGCGTCGAGCACCTTCGAGGCAGCTGCGGCGGTCGGAGCGGTGAAGTCGCTACCGACCTTGATCGACGCCTTGCCGAGGTCGCCGGCCTGGCTCTCGTCGGCGTAACCGATCGTGCCGTCGCCACCCTTGACCGCGGCCACGACGCCGGAGGTGCCTTCAGCACCCTCGCCGCTCTTGACCGGCCAGGTCTGCACGGCCTTGCCGGTCCAGGCGCCATCCGACGTCTGGTCCAGGTAGTCCGTGAAGTTCTGGGTGGTTCCCGAGTCGTCCGAGCGGTGCACCGGGGTGATCTTGGTGCCCGGCAGGGTGGCGTCGGGGTTGTCGGCCTTGATCGCCGCGTCGTTCCAGGTGGTGATGGTGCCCTGGAAGATGCCACCGAGCGTCTTGGGCGACAGGTTGAGCTTGTCGACGCCCTTCAGGTTGAAGATGACCGCGATCGGGCTGACGTACGTCGGAACCTCGACGACGTCGCTCTTGCACTTGGTCTTGGCCTTGGCGAGCTCGTCGTCGGTCAATGCCGCGTCGGAGCCGGCGACCTGGAGGCCGCCCGCGATGAACTGCTCGCGGCCGCCGCCCGAACCGACCGGGTCGTAGTTGACCGTGGCGCCGGAGTTCGTGGTCTGGAACGCCTTGGTCCAGGCCGCGACTGCGGACTGCTGGGCGGTCGAGCCGCCGGCGTTCAGTGTGCCGGACACGGTCGCGGCGGCGTTGCTGGGCTTGGTCGAGTCGCTTTCATTGCCCGCGCCACATGCGCTGAGGCTGAGGGCGAGTACGAGTGCGGCCGCTGTCGGAGCGGCGTATCGCAGGGATTTGCGGTTCACGGGGATTCCCTCTCTGGGAGTCAACAGTTGTTTCACTCTCCGGAGGCTAAAAGCCGCAGATGTATCGATATTGCGAGCGGGGTGAACGCCGGGTGAACGGTGGCAGAACGGTGAAATCGCCACCGCGCGCGTACGCGGCTCAGGCGAGGAGCTCGGTGGCGAACAGCTCGCCCCGACGGTGGTGCAGCACGACGCCCTCGCCCGGCGCGAGATCGTGTGTCCGGGTGCCGACGGAATCGAAAACCCAGGGCAAAGTCGGGCGGTGCGTGCACATCACGACAGGGCTCTTGCGTTCGAGCAGCGCCTCGACGGATCGCTGGACCTGACTGGCGCTGGCGTCCTCGCCGAGACGATCGTCGATCTCCAGGAACGTGCTGATCGACTGCGCGAAGGGTTCGACCGTCTGCGCGCAGCGAACCGCTGGGCTGCTGACGACGAGCCGGATGCCGTACGCCCCGAGTAGCGGAACGAGCTGTTCGGCCTGATCCCGCCCCACTTCGGTCAGCGGCCGCTCGAGGTCGTCGGTGGCCTCATCGCGGGGGGTCGCCTTTCCGTGCCGCAGCACCACGGTCGTCCGGGTCCGATGCGCCTTGCGTTCGAGCAGCCCGCGGAATGTGTCCAGCAGGGTCTCGTCGTGCTCGTACGTCAGCAGCGCCTCAGCACCCTTGAGCCCGACCCAGCGGATCTCGTCGACCTCGTCATTGGCTTCGAACGTTCCCTCGTCGCCGATCAGCCGCGCACACCAGTAGGTCACCGACTTCGTCGCGGCTCCGACCGGATAGCTGAGCTCACCGAGCGGGTGGCCGAGCCGAACCCGGAATCCAGTCTCCTCGGCGATCTCGCGGACGGCTGTCGCCTGCAACGACTCGCCCGGATCGGCCTTCCCCTTGGGAAACGTCCAGTCGTCGTACGAAGGTCGGTGGATCAGCAACACCTCGACACCGGTCTGGGCCTTGCGCCACACGATGCCACCGGCGGCCTTCGTGATCCGTTCACTCGCCATGGTGCGTATTGTCCACGGGGAACGTGGCCGGCGGGTGAAGAAGGAGTGGACGAGATGCGTCTTCGAGTCCTACTCGCGACGGTCCTGGCACCCGTCCTGGTGGTCGCCCTCGCCGTGACAGGCGGCTACTGGGCGTCCGGGCGTACGGCCGACACCCGCGCATCCCTGACGGCGGCACTCGACACCTTGCCGGCCGGCACGCAGCTCGCCGGGTTCACCGACTGGTCACGCATCCGACAGCGGCTCGACGTCGGGTCGGCCCGCACCAAGGCCGCCCGCGCCACGCTCAATGACGACGCCAGCCTGCGCGACCTGACCACCCGTTCGGTGATCGGCCGTTCGATCGAGGAGATGCACGACTCGTTCGGCTGGTCGGCCGCCGATGTCGACTGGGAGGCGTACGGGCAGGCCGCAGGCGGCTCCGTGATGGTGGCGCACCTCGATCGCTCCGTCTCGCTTGCGACCGTACGCGCGGGTCTGCGCAAGCTCGGCTACGTCCATCAGGGCCGACTCTGGAACGTCTCGACCGACGCGACCGTCAGCAATGACCTGCGCGACGTCTTCGGCGCCGTGGCGATCCTCCCGCGTCAGCGGCTCGTCGTCGCCTCGGCCCGGCCGGCATACGTCTCGACCGTGCTGCGTGTCATCGACCACCATGACCCGTCGTTGCTGCGCTCACGACGGGCGGCCGATGTCGCCAGTTCCCTCGTGGGCTCGGACACCGCGCTGCTCGAGCGCGGTGTGGTCGCGTGCCAGGCGACCAGCCTCGAGGACGCTTCCGCCGATGTGAAGGCGCAGGGCCGGGCCGCTGTCGAGCGCGCCGGTCACCTGGCCGCCGTCGAGTACGCCGGGCGCGGACTCATCGATCGTTCGGCTAGGCATGCGTCGTTGCGGTTCGCAATGGCATTCGACTCACCAGGGCAGGCCGCCGAGCAGCTGGGGGTTCGGTCGAAGCTGGTGACCGGGCCGTTCATCGGCCGCGAGGGCCGGGTCGAGGACTCGCTGACCCTGGTCGGTTCGGACACCCATGACGGCACCGTGACGATGCGGTTCGACCACCCGCCGGGGACGGTCGACTACATGACCGGCGACGGTCCCCTACTGTTCGCGGGCTGTGGTTCCTAGGCGCGAAGCGTCGGGAGCGAGTTTCGCGGGCTGCCCACCTGAGCTGCGGTCACCAAGATCGCGAGGGCGACGAGTCCGAACACGGCATTGCTGGTCAGGTCGAGAGCTCGCGACGGGTGGTAGGCCTCGGGCACCACCGGGAAGCTTGCCCACGCGTACGTGAGGGTCGCCCCGGCCGCCGCGGCGAAACGGTGCGTCGACCCCCACCCGACACTCCGCGACGAGCGGAGCAGCCACCAGCCACCCCCGAGGCCCACCGCGAGCCAGATCACGACCCCGAACCACTCGTAGGACTCCCGGGAGACCAGGACGGCCGGTCCCCAATACGCCGAGGTCGTCGCGAGCGTCACGGCGCCGACGACGAAAGGTCGCGGTGCCTGAGCCGGGCGCGTTGCGAATCGATGGCCGCGGACCCGGAAGGCGGCCAGGATCAGCGCGACGATCACCACCGAGCAACCGATCAGCTGGGCCGGCGAGGCGAGGAATTGCTCCTCGGAGTAGCCGGCGATGCCGATCAGGATGATGCTGACGAAGAACGCAGCCCCGACGAACGTCGTGCCGCGTGTCGTGAGCCACGGCGTCGTGCCGCGCCGCCCGGCCAGCCGCTCAATGATCGCGATCGGCACGCAGATGCTCCACACGATGTGCAGCGCGAGGATCGTCTGGACCGCCTCGACGCTGGTTCCGACCATCGGAATGTACGACGGACCGTGCAGGTAGTCATGGTCGGCATAGGAGTCATTCCACAACAGCTGGTCGACGAGCCCTTCCTCGATCAGCGCGTATGCCGCCGCAAGCAGGAAGATCGCCGGCCAGCCACCACCACTCCGGCGAGTCACTTCGCGCACCAGCACCGCACCGAGCCCGTACATCGGCGCCAGGAAGACGCCGAGCGGCAGCTCTCGCAGTGTCAGGTTGCCGAGCAGGAACTCACCGACGAAGGGCGACAGCGCGATCAGCGCGGCGACGAACCATCGACTGCTGCGGACGTCCATCGCCACACCGTACAAAGCCGGTGCGCGCCCGCGCATCGGCCGAAGGTCGGCCGACGGCCGCCAACTGGCTAGTTATCGATCGCGGCGCGACTTGGCCTTGGTGATCAGCGCCGCCTGGATGTCCTCGCCGCCATGACGGGTCCAGCTCGCATCGGCCTCGAGGTGCCACGACAAGGTCTCGTCGGAGGCATAGGCCGCGAGGAGATCGCCCAGCAAGTTGATGTGCTCCTCGGACGGTATGCGGACGAGCACCTCGACCCGGCGATCGAGGTTGCGGTGCATCAGGTCAGCCGAACCGATCCAGGCCTCGGGCGTGCCGCCACCGGCGAACCAATAGACCCGGCTGTGCTCGAGGAACCGTCCGA
>JAWWPE010000049.1:0-2704 GCA_033850895.1 Nocardioidaceae bacterium
TTTGTTGTCGATCGACTCTCGCTGGAGGGATGACTTCGACGATGCCGTCGGGGGCCAGGCGGGCATGCCAGTCGCCATCGTGGAGCAGATGATGGTGAACGAAGCAGAAGAGGGCGCCGTTGTCGACCGTCGTGGGGCCGCCGTCGTCGTACGGCACCAGATGGTGGGCCTCGCACCAGGCGGGTGGGCGATCGCAACCCTTCCAGCAGCATCCGCCGTCGCGCCGACCGAGGATCACGCGTTGGTAGCGGTCGTGTAGGCGCTTGGCCATGCTCATGTCGATGATTCGGGAGCTGCCGTCCATGACCATCGGGATGAGCTCAGCGTTGCAGGCGAACCGGCGAGCCTGGCTGGCGGACATCTCGCCTCCGGTGGAGATGGTGGCTCGGCCGATCGCATCGCGCAGCACGCCAAGGTCGACTGCGACCGTCATGGTGGCGGGCGGGCCCCCGGCCTGAGGGAGTGCGTCCTTGGGCAGGTGCTCGATGAGCTCGAGGAGTGCGCGTCCCATCCGGTGGGCGTGATCGGGATGACCCTCGGCCGCGTCGCCGTGCCCACCGAGTGATTCGCCGTCGAGCAGATGCATGCGCCGGGGTGCGGAGAGTCCCTCGAGGACTGTGCGCAACATGTCGCCCTGAACTGTCGGGACCTGACCCTTGATGCGGGTCAGGCCGTTGCCGTCGTTGCTCAGGTGGAGGCTGGCCTGGTCGTATGCCTTGCGTTCCTGGGCTTCGAGCTGCTTCCCGATGATCTCGTCGGCACCGTCGGGATCGATGACCTCGACGATGCGGTTGGCCAGGCGGCGCAGGTCGTCGGCGGCGAACTGCGAGGCGTACTCCAACAAGGTGGTCTGTGCGTCGTGCCGCTCCTCGGTGCCGATCCAGTCGGGGAGGGTGTCGATGGCGCGGATGATGATGCCGGCCTGCTCGGTGGTGATCTCACCGGCAGCCCAGGCCACCCGCGTCACCTCGACCTCGTCGTTGAGGAACCGTCCGAGCGACGTGTGCCTGGCTGCCTCGGATCTGGAGATGCCGGCCAGCTGGGCCAGCCACGCCGTCGTCGACGTGCAACCGTCGTCACGAGCCAGTCCGCGATCGTCGACGGTCGCGGCCAGACGTACGGCAAGCTCGTCGAGACCCGCCCTGGCCCGATGCACCGTGCGGGTCAGCTCCCGGATCTCTGCGTCGGTCATGGACCAGGTCTCGAGCGCGGCGGTGTCGTCCAACAACGACGACAACTGCTCGATGATCATGATCCCCCGATCGACTAGAACGTATGTTCGATTCTATCTCGAAAGTATTCGACTGGTCAAGGGTATGGCTCAAGAAAAAGACTCGAATTGAAGCGAAAAAGTGGGAACGGGCGTTGCCTCGTTCCAGCGTAGAGACGCCCTCGGACACGGGCTCCAAAAGAGGTGGGCCGAGCCTGCTCGCCACCGGGGATGGCTCGAAGGGGGTGGCGGCGCACCCACATTTTGGGGAGGCGCCAGCCGTGTGCCTACCGCGAGGTTGGAGCCATGACGCAATGGACAAGAATTCCAGCCCAGGCGGCGATCCTCACCGCGGTGTTTGCCTTCGCGGCCGGGTGTGGTGGCTCGGGCTCCGATCCGGGCAGTTCCGGCCACGGAGCGACGCCGCATACCGATCAAGTCGCCACCCTGCGCGAGGCGGCCAAGTGCCTGCGCTCGCACGGCTACCCCAGCTTCCCCGATCCGGTGCAGAACGAGAACGGAGAATGGGTGTGGGGCCCGGGTACGCCGGGGAAGACCAGACCCACGGTCTGCGACGACCTCATCAAGCGGGCGAAATCGCTGTCGCGCCCTAAGGACGCCCAGCGGGTGAGCTCGGCGGATCTGGCCAAGCTGCAGGCCTACGCGGCGTGCATGCGCCACCACGGTCTCGCCGACTGGCCGGACCCAGCCACCGCCGGTGATTTCAAGCTGCCCGCGAGCCTCGAGCAGAAGAGGTCGACCGCGCAATACCGCGCAGCCAACGGTGCCTGCGAGCCGCAACTCGGTGGCACCGACGTCCGGATCCAACACTGATGGCGACCATGCGTAGGCGATGCGGTCTCGGCGTCCGAATCGGTGTGGCGGTGACCGCCCTCGTGCTGGCGACCGGTTGCGGCAAGAGTGACGGCGGGCCCGGTCATCGCGCGACGGCACCGGCTGACACTGCCGCGGCCTGGCGCGCGCTCGCGACCTGCCTGCGCTCTCACGGCTACCCCACCTTCCCCGATCCGGTGCAGGATCGGGACGGTCTCTGGGGCTTCCCTGCGTCGGCGCCGCGTACGGGCCGCACGGCGTGCGATGACCTCGGCCGGGCAGCGAAGTCGAAGAGCCGCCCGCACGATGTGGACCGCGTGAATGCTCAGCAGCTGGTGAGCCTCCGCCACTACTCCGAATGCGTGCGTCAGCACGGTTTGGCTGATTGGCCCGATCCTGGACCCCGCGGCACGTTCGAGCTGCCGACTCGCCTCACCGGGCCCGGAAGCAGCGCGCTCCTTCGGCCCGCTGACCTCGCCTGCAAGGACCTGCTGAAAGGCGCGCACGTGTCGATCGCCTCAGGCTCCAAGGGCAACAAATGATGCCGCGAACCCGAAACCTCGTGGCTTTCGCGGTGGTTCTTGCCGTGGCGACGGCTGCCGGGGTCTGGCTGTTCAAGAGCGGCGGCGCCGAGACCGACCCCCCGGTGTCACAGGTCAG
>JAWWPE010000093.1:0-2888 GCA_033850895.1 Nocardioidaceae bacterium
ACGTCCAGGCGATCACCGGTCGCCGCGAGTTCTGGGAGGGCACCGGCCCGCTGCACCTGCGCCAGCCGCGCATCCGCGTCCCGCGGCTCGCGCCAAGTCGGTAGCCGCCGCCAGGAATCGTCGGACCGTAACGCCGGCCACCCGCGATTTGAGCGCCCCGCGCGCAGGCCGAGCTCCTGAGGTCTCCGGAGCTACAGCGGCCAGTCGGCGGGCAGCTCGGCGCGGGCCTCCTGATACTCAGGGTCGTCCGCGTACTGCTCGCGGAATCGAGCCAGCGTCTCCACCAGCTCCTGTGCGGTCATATCCAACACGTTCGAGACCATACCCGTGGTCTCCTCGAAGCCATTGCTTCAAGTGTGGTAGCAGCCGCGCATCCGCTTCATGACGTAGCTGTCACGCTCCGCCATCGCCACACGTCACCTCCTCCGGCTCCTCGCTCATTCTAGCGCCCGCCGTACATCACCCTGCTGCGCCTCGAATGGTGGATGCCGTCCGTTCAGTGCGCATTGGCTACTGGCTCAGAGAGGGCCTTGGGATCAGCCGCACCTTTAGGTTCGGCACGACCTATCGTCCGCTGGCGAACCCGACTGGCTGGGTGGTCACCGCCTCGGTGATTGCGTGCGGCACGCCATCTGCGTCGATCTCGATGCGCAGTCGCGCGAAGACACGCCATGACTCGCCGTTCCAGAGGACCCGCAGGATCACGAATGGACTGGTGATCACCTCGCCGGGCACGCCATCGCACGACACGTTCGTACTGATCCGTCGCTCATGACCAGGCTCGAGGGGTAGGCTGCCCGGCAGGTCGAGCTCGGCGCTCTCGAACCGGCCGTGCGGGACCGCGACGACTTCGATCGCCACCGGGAGACCTCCTCGGTTCTCAAGCCGCCACTCGATGTTCCACTGGCCAGGCCCGGCGGAGTGGGTCGCCGAATCATCCTCCTCGATCCAGAGGTCCGGCCCTTGGGTCGGCCGTGTGCTCATTCGGCCGCCTCGGTGCGGCGCGCGAGAACGAACACCTTGCCGGGCTCGCCATTGGGATCGAGGTCGCGCCGCCAGTCGAAGAGCTGCACGTCCGCAAAGCCCGCAGGGGCGAGCGCCTCGCGCACCTCTGCCTCCGCAAAGCAGCGGTTCCAGAGCGTCACGTCCTGCCGCTGCCAGCCGCCCGCATCGCGAAGGAGCGTGGCGTCGAAGCGCGCGAGCTTCGTGCTGGCGTCGTAGGCGATGCGCACCACGTACACGTGGTCGTCTTCGACGATGCCGAAGGAGTCGGTCCAGTGCTGGGCGTACTTCGCCTCGGTGTTGAGGTCAAAGAGGAGCCAGCCGCCGGGCCGCAGCGCAGCCGCGACGTGGCGCAGCGCCTGCGCGAGGTCGTCGATGCTCAGCAGGTGGTTCAGAGAATCGGAGAGGCAGAGCGCGCCGTCGACGCGCTCGTCGAGCGTGAAGGCGCGCACGTCGGCGTGGACCAGGGTCGCGTTTGGCGCATGCAGTCGCGCGTAGACAAGCATCCCGGCTGAGCCGTCGACGCCCGTCACGCGGTACCCCCGTCGGAGCAATTCAGCGCTGACGCGACCCGTGCCACAGCAGAGGTCGAGCAGGTGCGCGCCCGGCGGCATGCGCGCGAGCAGCAGCCGCTCGACCACCCCGAGCGCGTCGACGCTGAAGCGCTGCCAGTGCCGGTCGTACATCCAGGCGAGCACGTCGTAGGCCACGATCGCGTCAGAGGTTTCGTCCCCCTTGGCTGCGACAGGGCTCTGGTGCATCGCTGGCCCTCCCCTCCCGTGGCGCACAAGAGTCGGGTCCGGGATACCGACGCTTCGTTCTACGCGGTCGGCTGAGTCAGCGCCTGCGCGATGTTCTTCGCAAACTCGGTCATAATCTGGTCGGCCTTCTTGCGGATGATCGGCTGGCCGAACTCGAAGCTCTTCCCCATGAGCAGCGCATCGGTATCGATGTGGAGCTCGGTACTCGCCGGGGTGCCGGCCACCTCGCTCAGCGCCATCCGCATCGTCGCCTTCACGGCGCCGCCGGCCCGCCGGTCGGAGGCCTCCGCCAGCATCGTCGCCGCGTGGGTTGTCTCGTCTCGCTCCACGATCGACACGTCGCCGGTGAGCGCGAAGCGCACCGGTCCCATGGCGATCTTCAGCGTGCCTCGGTACTTGTCGTCGCCGATGGGCTCGACGGTCTCTACGCCGGGCGCGCAGACGGCCACGCGCGGCACATCCATGAGGAAGCTCCAGACCTGATCGATCGGGGCAGGAATCGTGGCCTTCTGCTCGAACTTCATGCGCTCTTCTCTCCAAGCTGCGGGTGCACACGAAGGCCCGTTCGCCCCGACGGTTCACGTGGACGAACGGGCCTCGTCGAGTGGGCTCTGGCTTGCTAGCGGTGGGTCACCGTGAGACTTTGCACCGCCGGGATGCCGGTGATGATCTGCGAGAAGGTCTCGCCGCCGTTCTCGGTCATCCATACCGAGCCGTCGGTCATGCCGACGAAGAATGAATTCGGGTCCTCCGAGTCGCCGGCCGTCCCACGCGGGGCCGCGGTCAGCAGCTCCGGCAGCCCGCCGCGGAGTCGCTGCCAGCTCTTGCCCTGGTTCTCGCTGCGGAAGAAGCCTGCGGCGGCGCCGGTCGGGCGGCGCCAGCTCGGCGGTGGAACCTCGGCCGCGGCCGTGAAGAGCAGATCCGGCCGCTGCGGGCTCACGACCACGTGCGCCATGTAGCGGCACTCCAGCCCTTCGACAGATTCCGCCCAACTCTTGCCGCCATCCTCGCTGCGGAAGAAGCCGTTGCCCGAGGTCGAAAGGATGTGGTCCGGCTGCCCGGGAACAGTGGTGACGGTGTGGGAGTCGAACTGGACGTTCTCGGTAATGTTCACCCAACTCTCGC
>JAWWPE010000192.1:0-5562 GCA_033850895.1 Nocardioidaceae bacterium
TCCTTGATTGGCTGGTGGTTCAGGCGGCCGGGTTGGCGGTGAGTGCGAAGAACACGTCGTCGAGGCTCGGGTGCACGGTGGTGACCTTGCGGACGGTGAGGCCTTCACTCTCGAGACGGGCGAGCAGGGCGAGGATCTCGGTCGACGAGCCGTCGGTCGGCACGTCCACGGTCCGCAGTCGTGGGTCCGACTGATCCGCGCGAGTCAGCTGCAGCGCTCGTTCGTACGCGTTGTCGTCGCCGAATGTCAGGCGAAGGACCTCTCCACCGAAGGCGAGCTTGAGCTCCTCGGCGGTGCCCTCGGCGACGATTGCGCCGCTGTCGAGCACGGCGATCCGGTCGGCCAGCTGATCGGCCTCTTCGAGGTACTGCGTGGTCAGCAGGATCGTGACGCCCTCGTCAGCGAGCGTCCGGACCGTACGCCACACCTGCTCGCGACTGCGCGGGTCGAGGCCTGTGGTGGGTTCGTCGAGGAACAACAGCCGCGGCCGCTCGATCATGCTGATCGCGAGGTCCAGGCGTCGGGTCATACCGCCGGAGAACGTCCCGACCCGTCGGCCGCGGGCGCCGACGAGATCGAACTCGACGAGCAGCTCTTCGACGCGGTCACGGACCGCCTTGCGGGGGAGGTGGCGTAGCTGGGCCATCATCTGCAGGTTCTCCTCCGCGGTCAGCACCTCATCGACCGCGGCGTACTGCCCGGTGAGGCTGATCGACCGTTTGACGCCGATCGGATCGTTGAGGAGGTCGTGTCCGGCGACCTCGGCGGTGCCGGCGTCGGGGGAGACCAGCGTGGCGAGGATGCGGACCAGTGTGGTCTTGCCCGCACCGTTGGGGCCGAGCAGGGAGAAGACCGACCCGGTCTCGACCGCGAGGTCGATCCCGTCGAGAACTCTCTGTTCACCGAACGACTTCTGGAGGCCTTGAGCCTTAACTGTGTACGTCATACACGAAACTGTATATGGGCTACACTGAATCCCGCAACCCCTCGTCTGGAAGGCTGTCGAACATGACCGATGAGCCGCTGGTCCTCCCGCCCGGAATCGATCTGCTCTGGGGTCGTCGCACGTCCGGTAGCCGCGGACCCAAGCCCGGCCTCTCGGTCGGCGTCATCGTCACCGCTGCGATCTCGATCGCCAACGCCGAAGGGCTTGCCGCGGTGTCCATGGCCCGCGTGGCCAAGGCGGTCGGCTTCACCCCGATGTCGCTCTACCGCTACGTGAGCAACAAGGACGAGCTGCTGCAGCTGATGTGGAACGCCAGCGCCGACGGCATCGCGGACTTCGAGCTCGAAGGTGCTGACTGGCGGGCCCGGCTCTCGCACTGGGCGATGAAGCAGCGCGAGGTGATCGAGTCCAACATCTGGATCGTGCAGATGCCGATGGCCACGCCCCCGCTTGCACCCAATTCGGTGCGCTGGATCGAGTACGGGCTCGAGGCGCTCGACGGCACCGGGCTAGGAGACGGTGACAAGATGCGGATCCTCGGCCTGGTCAGCTCGCATGCGTTGATCAGCGCGCGGATGGCGTTCGACGCCCGCCAGGCGGTTGCCGGCACCGGCAAGCAGCAGCTCGACTACACCGCGGTGCTGCGCGAGCTCGTGGAGGCTGAGGACTATCCGCAGCTGCACCGGGTCGTCTGGTCCGGCGAGGCCGACGACGAGGAGCCCGGGGGAGACCCGATCGAGGAGTTCCGGTTCGATCTCGAGCTCATCCTGGACGGCATCGAGGCGCGCATCGGGCACTGATCGGCCGGTCACTAGGATGAACAGGCAATCCCGAACTTCCGAAAAGGACCTGTATGTCTGAGCCCGTCAAGGGTATTTCGCGTGCTGACGTCGCCCATCTGGCCGGCCTTGCACGCATCGATCTCAGCGATGCCGAGCTCGACCACCTGGCCTCTGAGCTGCCTGCGATCCTCGAGCACGTCGCCGCGGTGCAGCAGGCCGCCGGCGACGACGTCGAGGCGATGAGTCATCCGCTACCGGTCAACAACGTGTTCCGTGAGGACGTCGAGGTGCCCTGCCTGACTCCCGAGCAGGCGCTCGCCATGGCTCCGGCGTCCGACCAGCAACGTTTCCTCGTGCCCAAGATCTTGGGGGAGGAGTGATGGCGGATCTCGTGAAGCTCTCGGCCGACGATCTGTCCCGCGCGCTCTCAGCAGGGGACGCCAGTTCCGTCGAGGTGACCCAGGCGCACATCGACCGTATAGCGGCCGTCGACGGCGCTATCCACGCCTTCCTGCACGTCGACGCCGAAGGCGCGCTCGCCACTGCTGCCGACATCGACAAGCGCCGCGGCTCAGGCGAGAAGCTGCACGCCCTCGCCGGTGTGCCGATCGCGGTCAAGGACATCGTTGCCACTATCGGGCTGCCGACGACCTGCGGATCGGCGATCCTGGACGGCTGGATACCGCCGTACGACGCCACGATCACCCAGCGCATCAAGGCCGCAGGTCTGCCGATCCTCGGCAAGACCAACATGGACGAGTTCGCGATGGGCTCGTCCACCGAGCACTCGGCGTACGGACCCACCCACAACCCGTGGGACACGACCCGCATCCCCGGCGGCTCCGGCGGTGGTTCGGCTGCGGCCGTCGCCGCCTTCGAGGCGCCGCTCGCGATCGGCACCGACACCGGTGGATCGATCCGCCAGCCGGGTGCATTGACCGGCACGGTCGGGGTCAAGCCGACATATGGCGGAGTCAGTCGCTATGGGCTCGTCGCGCTGGCGAGCAGCCTCGACCAGGCCGGGCCGGTCACTCGATCGGTGCTCGACGCCGCGCTGTTGCACGAGCTGATTGCCGGGCACGATCCGATGGACTCGACCAGCATCGATGAGCCCACGCCCGACGTGGTGGCCGCGGCTCGACGGGCTGACGTCACGGGCCTCAAGATCGGCATCATCAAGGAGCTCGGTGGTGACGGCTTCCAGGCCGGCGTCAGCGCCCGGTTCGACGAGGCGGTTGCGCTGCTGACCTCGGCCGGCGCCGAGGTCGTCGAGGTCTCGCTGCCGAGCCTCGAGTACGCCCTCGCGGCCTACTACCTGGTGATGCCCAGCGAGGCGAGCAGCAACCTCGCGCGGTTCGACGCCATGCGTTATGGCGTACGCGTGCCGCCCGCCGGCAGTGACGATCCGAGCGCCGAGCAGGTCATGGCCTCGAGCCGTGACGCCGGCTTCGGCGACGAGGTCAAGCGCCGCATCATCCTGGGCACGTACGCGCTCTCCAGCGGCTACTACGACGCCTATTACGGCTCGGCACAGAAGGTCCGCACCCTCCTTGGCCGCGACTTCGCCGCTGCCTTCGCCAACGTCGACGTACTCGTGTCGCCGACGTCACCGACCACGGCGTTCCCGCTCGGAGACAAGCTCGACGATCCGTTGTCGATGTATCTCCAGGACGTCGCGACGATCCCGGCAAACCTGGTCGGTATTCCTGGCCTGTCACTGCCGATCGGACTCGCCGACGAGGACAACCTCCCGGTCGGCCTGCAGTTCCTGGCCCCGGCGAAGGCCGACGACCGGCTCTACAACGCCGGTGCCGCCCTCGAGGCGCTCCTCGAGGCGAAATGGGGCGGCTCGTTGCTTGCCCAGGCTCCCGAGCTGGAGGTCGCGCAATGACTGCAGAAACGCTCGTACCGTTCGACGAGGCGCTGACCCGTTACGACCCGGTCATGGGGCTCGAGATCCACATCGAGCTCAACACCGCGACCAAGATGTTCTGCGGCTGCCCGGCCGAGTTCGGCGCGGAGCCCAACACCCACACCTGCCCGGTATGCCTCGCCCTGCCCGGCGCGCTGCCGGTGGTCAATGCCAAGGCTGTCGAGTCGGCGATCCGGATGGGACTCGCGCTCAACTGCGAGATCGCCGAGTGGTGCCGGTTCGCGCGCAAGAACTACTTCTACCCGGACATGCCCAAGAACTTCCAGACCTCGCAGTACGACGAGCCCATCGCGTTCGACGGCCATGTCGACGTCGAGGTCGACGGGGAGACGTACCGGATCGAGATCGAGCGCGCCCACATGGAGGAGGACACCGGCAAGGCGCTGCACGTCGGCGGCTCCACCGGACGCATCCACGGCGCCGACTTCTCGCTGGTGGACTACAACCGCGCCGGAATCCCGCTGATTGAGATCGTGACTCGGACGATAGAGGTCCCGCCCGAGAAGGCGCCCGCCGTCGCCCGTGCGTACGTCTCGTACGTCCGCGACCTGATCGGCGGTCTGGGTGTGTCCGACGTGCGCATGGACCAGGGATCACTGCGCGCCGACGTCAACCTCTCGCTCAAGCCCAAGGGCTCCACGACGCTCGGCACGCGCTCGGAGACCAAGAACGTCAATTCGTTCCGGTCGGTCGAACGCGCCGTACGCTACGAGATCTCGCGGCACGCCGGCATCCTCGACGCCGGCGGCAAGGTCCTGCAGGAGACGCGGCATTTCCAAGAGGACACCGGCACGACGTCCTCGGGTCGAGAGAAGTCCGACGCCGACGACTACCGCTATTTCCCCGAGCCCGACCTCGCGCCGGTCTCGCCGTCGCGCGAGTGGGTGGAGGAGCTCCGCAAGACCCTGCCCGAGCCCCCGGCCGTACGTCGCGCCCGCCTGCAGGCCGATTGGGGATTCAGCGACCTCGACATGCGCGACACGATCGGCGCGGGCGCACTCGACCTGATCGCCGAGACCGTCGCCGCGGGCACGACGCCGCAAGCAGCCAAGAAGTGGTGGCTCGGTGAGATGGCCAGGCGCGCCAACGAGACCGGCGTCGACATCGAAGCGCTCGGCATCTCCCCGCAGCAGGTGGCTGACATCCAGAAGCTGATCGACGCCGGGCGGATCAACGACAAGCTCGCCCGGCAGGTCTTCGACGGCGTCATCGCCGGCGAAGGCACGCCCGAAGAGGTCGTAGTGGCCCGCAAGCTCGAGGTCGTCTCCGACGACGGGGCCCTCGGCGCCGCCGTCGACCGGGCGATCGAGGCCGATCCCGATGCGGCGCAGAAGATCCGTGATGGCAAGCAGGCCGCCGCGGGTGCGCTCATCGGTGCCGTGATGAAGGAGATGCGGGGACAAGCCGACGCCGGCCGGGTCCGCGAGCTCATCATCGAAAAGCTCAGCTGATCCAAGCAGATCAGCTGGACAGCCAGGCTCCGAAGGCGTCGAACGCGTAGGGCCGGCCGAGGAAGTCGGCGACCAGATCGGCCGCATCGGCGTTGCCGCCCTGCGCCAGCACCTTGTCGCGGTAGCGGTGCGCGACCGACGTGTCCCAGAGGTTGTCGCGGTCGAAGGCCGAGAACATGTCCTTGGCGATGACCAGGCTCCACATGTACGTGTAGTAGGCCGAGGAATAGCCCTCGAGGTGCCCGAACGCGGTCTGAAAATGGGTGCCGTCGATGTGCGTCAGTAGGTCATAACGGCTCTGCAGCTCTCGAACCTTGGCAGTCAGATCTGCCGGCCGGTCCTGGTGGAAGTAGTAGGACACCGATGCGTAGAACATCTGGGTCCGCGCGTGGAGCGCCTTGCCGAACTCCTCGGCCTCTCGCATGCTCGCGACCAGCTCCGCCGGAATCG
>JAWWPE010000193.1:0-3911 GCA_033850895.1 Nocardioidaceae bacterium
GGGCGTCGAGTATGTACGCGTCGAGCCAGACATAGGGATCAGCCAGCCGGTTGGTCCGGGCACGAGCGTCAGCCAGCACCTCGAAGGCGCGGTCGGTGTCGCCGGACGCCTCGGCGACCAGAGCCAGGCCCCGCGCCGACATACCTTCCCAACACGGATCCCCGAGCTGGCACGCTCGGGCGAACGCCTGCTGGAGCAGCTCCGTGGCTCCGGCGACATTGCCACGGAGGAGCTCGACCTGTCCGCGCATGGCTTGGGGCCACGGCAGGAAGGCCAGCCAGTGGTCTCGCTCGACCAACGCGATCGAAGCATCGAGCTGCTGTGCCGCGAGATCGGGGTTGCCACGCAGCAGATGGATGCGACCGATCATCGCCTGGGCGTACGCCCCTCGACGGGGTTCGTCTGCGGTGCGCGACAGATCGATGGCGTCCTCGAGGAGCGACAGCGCGAGCGGGTAGTTGGCTCGGTCGCTCTCGACCGACCCGAGATAGGTCGTGGCCTTGGCCACGATCGACGGCGAGGCTTCGGCGAGCCTGAGCGCCTCCGTCAGCCAGAGCTCGGCACGGTCATATCGAGCCCGCAAGAAGTCGACGTAACCGAGCTCGGCGCGCGCCTGAGCTACCGCGGCCGGCACATCATGTGCCGCGGCGATCTCGTCGGCCTCGTACAGGGCCGCCAGGCCCTCCTCGTCGAGTCCGCGGAGCGAGTGGATCAACGCTTCGGCCAACACGAGCCGCGAGCTGACCCGGAGCTCGACCGACTTGGCACGGTCGGCCAGCCGCGTAGCGGTTCGCAGGGTGTGGACGCCCGCGGCGATCGCACCTGCCGCGACCGCCGCCGAGCCCGCCTCCACGATCGCCTCGACCGCCGCATCGTCATCTGCTTCGTCGAACTCGTACGGCGTCTCTCGCAGGGCTGCCTCGATCGCCGGACCGGGCTCGACGCCGAGCTCTTGAGCGAATGTCTCGACGCACCGGTCATACTGGCTGGCTGCCGCGACGGTGTCACCGGTCAGACGATAGAGGCGGATCAGGAGCGCCTGATGATTCTCGTCGAGAGGGCTCAGCGCCGCGGCTCGTACGGCATAGCCGATCGCTTGATCGAGAGCGCCGTGCGACATCGAGCCGACGGCCGCCTCGTGCAGTATGGCCTCGGACGCGGCGGCCAGATGACGCTGTTGCGACAGCAGCCACGTCTCGAATGCCGAGCCACCGCGCACGGTCATGCCGTCCAGCAGCTGTTCGCCGAGGCCGGCCAGCTGGACCGCCGCCACCCAGGTGCCATGCACCACCACGTCGACATCGACCACGGCGTCGGCAGGCAGCTGCAGGTCGACCGGATCACCGTCGACCGTGCCGCCGTCGTCCCCAAGTCCTCGTCGAACCTCCGAAAGGCTCCAGCGGAGTGCGCGGGCCGGATCGTCAGCCTCAGCGAACAACAGCGACGCAAGCTGGCTGCGCGTCGGCGGTCGTTCGCTGAGGATCAGATATGCCAGCAGTGCCCAGCTCTTGCGGCTGCGGAACTGGTAGGAGTCACCGGACTCCTGCACGACGCGTGGTCGACCAAGCAGCTGGATGGCAAGGCTCATGGGACTGCCGATTCTTTCACGAGGCGGAGGGATCCACGACGGGATAGATCTCGTCGGCGACGAGCCCGTGCGCTTCACGATGCACCGTGTTGGCGGCGTCGGCGTCGGGTGCCTCGACCAGGCAGAAGATCTTGCCGGCGGTCTCATCCACCCAGTAGCGCAGGTAGTTGACGTCGTGCTTGCCCTGCACCTTGAGGTCGGCCTCATGGGCTCCGACCACGTCGGCCGCCGAAACTCCACCCTCGATGGTGTGTACGTCCATGAATAGCGTCATGTTCTGTTCCTTCTTGTCCTGAGCCGCGACGCGGATCGTCGGGCTCTCAGACCCATCTGACAACCCGAGCGTGTGACGGCGCGTTTGACGACTCGGCCGAGTGCCTGCGGGGGACAGCCGACTGTCCCTAGGGGTCTGCTCAGGGGCTGATCAGGGACCGTCCCCGATGTGCCGACAGGGCCTCGGGCAGGAGATTGGAGGCATGACTTCTTCAAGCAATGGCACGATCCGTGCCCGGGGGCTGACCAAGACCTTCGGCGACAAGACCGCGGTCAACGGCATCGACTTCACCGTCGAGCCCGGCCGGGTCACTGGCTTCCTCGGCCCCAACGGAGCCGGCAAGTCGACCACCATGCGAATGATCCTCGGCCTCGATGCACCCACCAGTGGCACGGTGACCGTCAACGGTCACCGCTACGTCGACTCGCCGGCACCGCTGCGCGAGATCGGCGGCCTGCTCGAGGCGCATGCGGTGCACCCGGGGCGTTCGGCTCGGGACCACCTGCGCTGGATGGCCGCGAGCAACGGAATCCCGACCACCCGGGTCGGCGAGGTGCTGGAGCTCGTCGGCCTCGACACGGTCGCCGCCCAGCGGGCCGGGAAGTTCTCCCTCGGTATGGGTCAGCGGCTCGGCATCGCCGCCGCCCTGATCGGCGATCCCCCGATCGTCATGCTCGACGAGCCGGTCAACGGCCTCGACCCCGAAGGTGTCCGGTGGGTGCGATCCCTTGCCCGCCGGCTGGCCGACGAGGGCAAGACGGTATTCGTCTCCAGCCACCTGATGTCGGAGATGTCGCTGATGGCCGACCACCTGATCGTCATCGGCCGTGGCGAGGTGCTGGCGGACAGCCCGCTTCAGGACTTCATGGCCGAGCACGCGTCTTCATACGTACGCGTGAAGTCGCCGCAGGCGACCGATGTCGAGGCGTTGCTGTGGGGTCGTGGTCTCGACGTCACCCGGGTCGACGATGAGCTGCGGGTCCAGGGCCTCGATGCTCCGGCGATCGGCGAGCTGGTCGGCTCCAACGGATTCCTCCTTCACGAGCTGACCCTCGTACGCTCCTCGCTCGAAGACGCGTTCATGGAGCTCACCGCCGACAGCGTCGAGTACCACGCACGTACGGAGGTGGCCGCATGAGCACCGCAGTCGCAACCCGCACCAACGGCACCCTCGGGCGTACGGTCAAGGCCGAGTGGATCAAGCTCGCCAGCATCCGCTCGACGTGGTGGACCGCCCTCGCGATGGTCGTGCTGGGGGCAGGTTTCACCACGATCATCAGTGGCGTCGTCGCCGGCGACATCGCGTCCGGCAAGAGTGGCGACTCACCGGGCGAGTACATCACCCAGGGCCTGATCTTCAGCCAGATCTCGGCGGTCGTCATCGGTGCGCTGGTCGTGACGTCGGAGTACGGCACCGGGCTGATCCGGTCCACCCTGGCGGCAACGCCGATGCGGTCGACGGTCCTGGCGGCGAAGGCGATCGTGCTGAGCGGCTTCCTGTTCGTGGTCGGCGTGGTCACCGCGTTCCTGGGCTACTTCGGCGGCAATGCGTTCTTCCGTCATCAGGGCATCGGCATCTCGCTCGGCGATCCGCACATCCTGCGGTCGTTGATCGGTGCCGGTCTCTACATGGCAGGTCTCGGCGTCCTCGCGGCGGCGATCGGTCTGCTCGTGCGCAGCAGCGCCGCGGCGATCTCGATCTGTCTCGCACTGATCTTCATCATCGGCCAGGTCGTGCAGCTCATCCCCGGCACGTTCGGCGAGTGGGTCACCAAGCTGATGCCGGGCAACGCGGGACCCGCGCTCGTCGTCCCGGTCGACTTCGGCGAGCACATGCTCGGGCCGTGGACCGGCTTCGCCGTGTTCCTCGCGGAGATCGCGGTGCTGAGCATCGCCGCGCTGGCGCTGTTCAAGAAGCGCGACGCCTGACCGTCAGCAACACGAAGGACCCCGCCACCGATCTCGGTGGCGGGGTCCTTCGTTCTGTTCCTAGTCGACGACCGGCAGGCTCAGCACCTGTCCGGTGCTGCCCGTCGTGATCGTGACGGC
>JAWWPE010000222.1:0-3108 GCA_033850895.1 Nocardioidaceae bacterium
AAGTCCGCGGGCGCTGCGGCGAGCGGCGACTCGCTGACCGCGCCGATGCAGGGCACCGTCGTGAAGGTGACCGTCGAGGAGGGTCAGACCGTCTCGGCGGGCGACCAGATCGTGGTGGTCGAGGCGATGAAGATGGAGCAGCCGATCAATGCCCACAAGGACGGCGTCGTGACCGGGCTCAAGGCCGAGGTCGGCGCGACCGTCACGTCGGGCGAGGTCATTGCCGAGATCAAGGACGCGGCAGCAGAAGCGGAGTAGCCGGGCGGTTCAGGCGCGCGCCGGCGGGCGCTTGGTGTCGACCTCGCCGTACGCGATGCCGGCGGCCCAGACGATCACCGTCACGCCGATCCAGGTGCCCCACCCGTCGATCGCAAAGCCCGAGCGCGGCACCACCAGATCGGTGAGGAACAGCGCCAGCCAGGTGAGCACGAGACCGCCGAGGATCGTGTAGCCGCGGGCAAAACGGTTGACCGTGTTGATCACGACTTCGCGCAGAGCCACGACCAGCAGAGTCACCAGCACCACCGCCACGACGTACCAGCCGAACCGGATGTTGAACCGGTCGAAGATCCAGGCTGCGAACGCGAGTGAGCCGGCGTTGGCGACCAGTGAGATCACCACCGACTTGAGCAGAGCGGGCATGCAGCGAGTATCCCAGACCGTCGGCCTGGCTCGCCCCGGGATCAGCTGATGGTCACCGTGACGGAGCCGTCGGACTGCCGGGTCATGTGCCCATGCTCGAAGTAGGCACGTTTGCGCCCACCCGAGATGACCGCCTCGCTCTTGGTCGGGGCACCGAGCGAGCTGCTCGCCTCCCCGAGATCGCGGTACTTCGCGTCGAGGTCGTCCCACAGCGCGTACGGTGCCGCGTGTCCGCTGCGACTGACTCGATAGACACTGCCGTGCAGGAACCGCTGCACCTTGACCGTCGACACCGAGGTGTCAGCAGCCTCTGAGGTCGGCACACTGAGCACGCCGGACTGCGCGTCGAGCGCGTTGTAGCCGACGCGGTAGTAGCCGCCGACCTCGAACGTGCCGAGGCTGGACGAGTACATGTCGAGGTTGCCGAAGCGCGCCTTTCGGCCGCCAGGACCTGACGCGAAGGGGTACTCGCCGACGTACACCAGACCGGTCACCGACGTGCCCAACGACTCGAACCGGGTCTTGATGTTCGAGCTGTAGTTGGCGATGTAGTCCTTCACCCGGTCTCGCAGCCCGCCGGAGGCGCTGAGCCAGGCGTACGCCTTCGCGCCCGGGCAGGCCGTCGGCACCACGTCCCGGTGGCCGGCGATCCGGTTGAGGTCGTACGAGCTGACGTGATACTTGCCCGTCGCCGGGTGGAACGTGGTGCCGAGCCGCCAGCCGATCAGCTTGACCATGGCGCTCTTCAACGCGTCGGACGGCACGGTCGAGGTGAAGGTGCCCATCATCGAGACGCCCATCGTGTAGGTGTTGACCGTCTTGTTGCCGGCGTGCGCACCGCGTACGGGCTTGTCCACGCCGCCGTTGCGGCCCTCGAAGATCTGGCCGTACTTGTCGACCAGGAAGTTGTAGCCGATGTCGCACCAGTCCCGGCCGTTCATGTGATAGGCCTGCGTGGCCCGGACGATCGAGGCCGACTCCGACTTGGAGTATGAGTTGGACCCCGCTGTGTGGTGGACGATGACCCCGCGGGTCTCGTTGCCGGTGCGCGGGGAATCGCAGTACGTGTTCTTCTTCGCGCCCCAGGCCGACCGCGAGATGATCGTCGGCTTCGGCGTGTAGGAGGGCGAGCCGTCGGCGGCCGGCGTCACCGCGACCGCGTTGGTCGTCGCAGCTCCTGCAGATGACGCGCCGGGGTCGATCGTGGAGACCTTGAGGTCCGTCGGGCGCTTGCCAGTCGGGCTCGTGACGCGTACGGCGACACCGTCGGCCGAGCCCGCCCACATCGGCTCCGTGCCGTCACGGCCACCCTCGCCGGTATCCGTCTCGACGTCGAGGTCCTGCCAGCTCGACCACGTGCCCTTGGTGCGGAACTGCACCTGGACGGTCATCCCGGTGTCGTCGAAGCCCCGCTGCCAGGTGACACCGACCATCCCGAAGTCGTCGGTACGACGAGCCGGCAGCTCCGCGACGAGATCCGACCGGGCACTCGCAGCCGGGTGCACGGCGGGCACGGCGGTGGCGGAGGTGTGCACCCGCGGTGCGTGCGGCACGACCGGCTTCGCGGACGGTGCTGCCTGGGCAATCGAAGGGGTGACCGCCACGACCATCAGGGCTGCGATCGTTCCCGAGAAGAAACGCATCCGTCGACCCTAACCTCCGGGTCAGGCATGACCAAGGCGTCAGAAGCGAATCCAGGTCGACTGCAGACCCAGCTCGAACCGGAACGACGAGCCATCCACCGACAGCGACTTCTTCGACCCGGTCAACGTCAACGTCGTCACCCGGCCACCCCATACGCCGTGGCCGTCACGCTTGGTGAGGACGATCTTCTTGAGCGTCCCGATCGACGGATAGGCCTTCTCGACGGCCGACGCGGTGACCGTCTTGGTCCACACGTGGTGGGTGTTGGTCGGCGTGTTGTCGTACTGGTCGATGTGGGCGGTGAGGTACGGCTGGCTGCCCTGCACCGTGTAACCGCCCGAGGACGACGAGAACTGGGTGAACGCCGGCTTGCCCTTGTAGGTGAGGATGTCCCCCGCCGTGCCCGAGATCGCCTTGTCGGTGGCGCTCGTCTCGCCGGCCACCCCGCGGTAGACCTGGCACGAGGTGGTGTCGCACATGTCGTAGTAGCGCGACGGGCTGAGCCCCTGGACCCCATACGTACGCGCGGCGACGGCTTGGGCCTTGAGCGCCTCGGACTTCCATGACGACGGCATCTCTGCGGCGACGACACCGCGTACGTAGCTCTCGATCGGCAACACGTTGACCGCTGCGCGAGTGGTGGCACCGGACTTCGGCAGGGCCGATCGGATCGCGCCGCGGTACTTCGCCGTGGCGCCACCGGGCAGGACCAAGGTGACCGTGCTGAGCCCGTCGAACTGCGCGTCGGCGGTCCAGCGCTTGTCGAACGAGTGCCAGACGTCAGAGTGGTACTGCAGCGTGGACTGGGTCTTCTCAGCGGAG
>JAWWPE010000235.1:0-4064 GCA_033850895.1 Nocardioidaceae bacterium
AATGCGGCGGTGAACCCACCTCGTACGGACGCCAGCCGCTCACCGACCAGGATGATGGCCTTCGAGTCGAGCTCGAGCTCGGCCAGCGCCGCCGATTCCTCGCCGGGCACCGTGCGGATCAGCTCGCCGGACATCTTCGCGAGACCGCGCGTGGTGTGGCTGGCGATCGAGACGATCTTGACGCCGCTGTTGCGGGACGCCTTGCGCAGGCGCAGGAACACCGCGCCGGCTTCGTCCTCGGGCTCGAAACCGACGAGCACCACGGTCGACGCCTTCTCAAGGCCGGCGTGGGTCACGACCGGGCCGGTCACCGCGACGTGCGAGGCGAGGAACGCCGCCTCTTCGTCAGAATGAGCGCGAGCCCGGAAGTCGATGTCATTGGTCTTGAGCACCGTGCGGGCGAACTTGCTGTAGGCGAACGCGTCCTCGACGGTCAGGCGCCCGCCGGTCAGCACGCCGACCTTGCCGGCCGCGGCCGCGAGGCCTTTGGCGGCGGCCGCGAGTGCGTACGGCCAGGACGCCGGCACGAGATCGCCGTCGGCGTTGCGTACGAGCGGGGTGGTCAGCCGGTCTCCCTGGGTCGCGGACGCGAATGCGAAGCGATCCTTGTCGGTGATCCACTCCTCATTGACCTCGGGATCGTCACCGGCGAGGCGGCGCATGACCTTGCCGCGGCGGTGGTCGACCCGGATCGCGGATCCGCAGGAGTCGTGCTCGGCGATCGACGGGGTCGAGACCAGGTCGAACGGCCGGGATCGGAACCGGTAGTCGGCGCTGGTCAGGGCGCCGACCGGGCAGATCTGGATGGTGTTGCCCGAGAAGTAGGAGTGGAACGGCTCTTCCTCGTAGATGCCGACCTGCTGCTGCGAGCCGCGCTCGACGAGCTCGATGAACGGATCGCCGGCGATCTGCTCGCTGAACCGCGTGCACCGGGCACAGAGGACGCAACGCTCACGGTCGAGCAACACCTGCTCGGAGACCTTGATCGGCTTGGGGAACGTGCGCTTGGTCTCGATGTATCGGGACTCGCCGGCGCCGTGGGTCATCGACTGGTTCTGCAGCGGGCACTCGCCACCCTTGTCGCACACCGGGCAGTCCAGCGGGTGGTTGATCAGCAGGAACTCGAGGTTGCCGCGCTGCGCCTTCTCGGCGATCGGCGAAGTCACCTGGGTCTTCACCACCATGCCAGCGGCGGCCTCGATCGTGCACGAGGCCTGCGGCTTGGGGAACCCGCGGCCGTTGCCGGCGTCGGTGATCTCGACGAGACACTGGCGGCAGGCACCGACCGGGTCGAGCAACGGGTGGTCGCAGAACCGTGGGATCTCGGTGCCGACCAGCTCGGCGGCCCGGATCACCAAGGTGCCCTTGGGGACGCTGACCTCGACGTCATCGACGGTCAGCGTGATGAGCTCGACCGGCGGCTCGGAGTGCTCGGCCACGGCCGCGGGCAGCCCAGCGTCGGGAGTGGAGATGCTCATGCGTTCACCTCCTGGGCGAACAGCGCGGACGCCTCGGGCGGGAACGCCCAGCTCGACGGGGTGTGCATTCCGGCTTCGAACTCCTTGCGGAAGTACTGGATGCCTGACGTGATGGGGCTGGCCGCGCCGTCACCGAGGGCGCAGAACGCGCGGCCGACGATGTTGTCGCACAGGTCGAGCAGCAGGTCGATGTCACCGGGCTTGCCCTCACCGGCGTCCAGGCGCTGCAAGGTCTGCACGAGCCACCAGGTGCCTTCACGGCACGGCGTGCACTTGCCACACGACTCGTGCTTGTAGAACTCGGTCCAACGGAGCACGCAGCGTACGACCGAGGTGGTCTGGTCGAACACCTGCAGGGCCTTGGTGCCGAGCATCGAGCCGGCCGCACCCACCGCTTCGTAGTCGAGGGGTACGTCGAGGTGCTCAGCGGTCAGGATCGGAGTCGACGAGCCGCCCGGGGTCCAGAACTTGAGCTCGCTGCCCTCGCGCATGCCGCCGCCGAGCTCGAGCAGCTGGCGCAGGGTGATGCCGAGCGGCGCTTCGTACTGTCCGGGGCGCTTCACGTGGCCCGACAGCGAGTAGATCGTGTAGCCCTTGGACTTTTCGGTGCCCATCGAGCCGAACCACTCGATGCCGTTCTTGACGATCGACGGCACCGAGGCGATGGACTCGACGTTGTTGACGACGGTCGGCGAGGCATACAGGCCCTCGACGGCCGGGAACGGCGGCCGCAGTCGAGGCTGACCGCGGCGGCCCTCGAGTGAGTCGAGCAGCGCCGTCTCCTCGCCGCAGATGTAGGCCCCGGCGCCGGCGTGGATGATCAGGTCGAGATCGCCGAGATGGCCCGCCTCGGCAGCTTCACGGGCCGCAGCCCGCAGGCGGCGTACGACGTGCAGCACCTCACCGCGTACGTAGATGAACGCCGTCTTGGCCCGGATCGCGTGCGAGGCGATGATGACGCCCTCGATCAGGGTGTGCGGCGTCGCCAGCATCAGCGGGATGTCCTTGCAGGTGCCCGGCTCGGACTCGTCCGCATTGACCACGAGGTACTTGGGCTTCGGGTTGTCCTGCGGGATGAAGCTCCACTTCATACCGGTCGGGAATCCGGCACCGCCACGGCCGCGGAGGCCCGAATCCTTGACCAAAGTGATGAGGTCGTCGGGATCCATCTCGAGGGCCGTCTTGAGGGCTTGGTAGCCGCCGGTCTCCTCGTACGCCTTGAGGGTCCACGCGCGGTCATTGCCCCAGTCGGCAGTGAGCACGGGGGTGAGGGTGTCGGTCACTTCTTGCCCTCCTCGGCCTTGGTCTCGGTCTCCGCGCGGGAGGTGTCGGCCTGCTCAGCGGCTTCGGTCTTGGAGTCCGGGGTGTCCGCTCCGGAGCCCGACTTGGCGGCCTTCGCCTCATCCACCGACGGAGCCGACCAGCCCTTGTCGGCGGCGATCTCGAGCCCGACCAGCGACGGCCCAGCGGCAGCCGGGCCCTCGTCGACGAGGCCGTCCTCGAATCCGGCGAGCACGCGCTCGGCGGCTCGCCACGAGGTGATCGTGGCCCCGCGGGTCGCGCGCACCTTCTTGCCGGCCCGCAGCTTGTCGACGACCTCGACCGCCGACTCCGGGGTCTGGTTGTCGAAGAACTCCCAGTTGACCATCATCACCGGTGCGAAGTCGCAGGCAGCGTTGCACTCGATGTGCTCGAGGGTGACCTTGCCGTCCTCGGTGGTCTCGTCGTTGCCGACGTCGAGGTGGTCCTTGAGGCGTTCGAAGATCGCGTCGCCGCCCATCACCGCACACAGGGTGTTGGTGCAGACGCCGACGTGGTGCTTGCCCATCGGACGGCGCTTGTACATCGTGTAGAACGTCGAGACGCCCGACACCTCGGCGGCGCTGATGCCGAGGATCTCGGCGCACAGCTCGATGCCCTCGTTGGTGACATGGCCCTCGGTCGACTGCACCAGGTGCAGCATGGGCAGCAGGGCGCTCCGCGCCTCCGGGTACCGACCGGCGAGCTCGTGCAGCTCGGCCTTCGTGACCTCCGACAATGTCATCGATCAACCCCACCCATCACCGGGTCGATGCTGGCGATGGCGACGATGACGTCGGAGATCATGCCGCCCTCGCTCATCACCGAAGTGCCCTGCAGGTTGACGAACGACGGATCGCGGAAGTGTGCGCGATAGGGCCGGGTGCCACCGTCGGAGACCAGGTGGCAGCCGATCTCGCCGCGCGGCGACTCGACGCTGGCGTACGCCTGGCCGGCCGGGACGCGGAAGCCCTCGGTGACGATCTTGAAGTGGTGGATCAGGGCCTCCATCGACTCGCCCATGATGTGCTTGATGTGCTCGGCCGAGTTGCCCTGGCCGTCGGCACCGACGCTGAGCTGCGAGGGCCACGCGATCTTCTTGTCGGCGACCATGACCGGCTCGCCGACCATGCCGGCCAGTCGCTCGATGGCCTGCTCGACGATCTTGATGGATTCCCACATCTCGTCGAGCCGCACCCGGAAACGTCCGTACGCGTCTGGCTCGTCCCAGGTGACGACGTCGAAGTCGTACGTGTCGTAGCCCCAGTAGGGCTGCTTCTTGCGGAG
>JAWWPE010000241.1:0-2878 GCA_033850895.1 Nocardioidaceae bacterium
GTGGCACCGGCCTGACCGAGACCGGCCGACAAGGACATGGCGTAGCAAGCCGAGTGTGATGCTCCGAGCAGCTCCTCGGGGTTGGTGGCTCCGCCCCCGTCATCGGAGGCGCGCTTCGGGAACGACACCTCGAAGGTGCCGAGGCCCGAGCTGGTGAGCTCGACCTGACCTGATCCGGTCTCGAATGCTCCGTCCCAGGCAGTGCGGGCTGTACGTGTCGGCATGGTGAAACCTCTCGTCGTGGGTGTGCTGAAGACGCTACTGCGCGGCACCGAAACCGGCGAGGGTCCCGACGCGGCCCGGGCGCGACCCGGGCAGATCTGGGCCCACTGCTGGGCCCTGGAGCCCTGTCGAGCCCGCCGCAATGTGGCGACGATCACGTACATGGTCACTCGTCGGGCAATCCGCGACCAGCGCGGACAAGGAACGCTTGACTATGTCGGCATCGTCGCCGTCGCCGCCATCCTGGTCGCCGCGATCGTCCTGGGCACCGGGTCGGGTGAGCCCATCCGCGAGCAGGTATCCCGGTCGATCTGCCAGATCGTTCACGCCTTTGACGGTGGGGGTGACTGTGGCAGCACCACCTCCGCCGGCACGCTGACCCCCGAGCAGCAGGCGACATCGGGCGACTACGTGGCCCTCGGTGACTCGTACTCATCGGGAGAGGGTGCGGGCGACTACCTCGACGGCACGGACGACGAGTCGTTCTGGCCGTGGGGACACGATCCCAACGTGTGTCGGCGGAGCAAGAATGCGTACTCCGCCTCGATCTATGCGGCATTCGACTTCGCCGGCGACTATTCGTTCGGGGCGTGCAGCGGCGGAATCATCAACGACTACTACCAGGACAATCACAGCGGCAACGAAGGCGAAGGGCCGCAGCGCGACCTCATCACCGACGACACCAGCCTGGTGACGATCAGCATGGGCGGCAACGACTTCGGGTTCGCCGATGTCCTCCAATCCTGCGTGGTCGGAGGCAGTTGCGCCACCGCTTCACACACCAAGGAAGTCGATGCCGAGATCGACGGGCAGATCGACCGGCTGGCCCAGCTCTACCGCGACATGGCGGCCGACGCCCCGCCCGGCGCGCGGATCCTGGTCATCGGCTATCCGCAGCTGTTCCCGGATCCCGAGGACATCACCAACGGCAGCGACTCGTTCATCGGCGAGGACGAGCAGGCGTGGATCAACGACCGCGGTGCTCACGCGAATGCGGCGATCCAAGAAGCGATCCGCCGGTCCGGCACCCAGGTCGAGTACGTCGATGTGTCCGATGCGCTCCAAGGCCATGAGGTCGGCACGGATGATCCGTGGATCAACGATCTCGACCTCGGTGACTTCCCGGTATCTCGAGGAAGCTTCCATCCGAAGGCAGCCGGGCAGGCGGCGATCGCCGAGCTCGTGCAGCAACAGATCAGGAACGGACCGTGAAGGCCGCGTACGTTGGAGTCGCAGATGACGACCGAGGGGGCCGTGTGACCAAGATGGTGGCGATCGCCGTGCTGACGCTGCTCAGCGTGGGGGCGTGCGGGAGCGGCGATGGAGGCGGCTCGTCGGACAGCCCCGATTCGCCGCGGGCCTCGGCCGTCTCAGGTGGGAAGGCCGCGTCGTACATCCTTGCCGAGGACGAGCTGCCCGATGGCTGGCGGCATGCCTCCGGTGAGCAGTTCCTCGGGATCCCCAAGACCTGCGGGGTGACCCTCGAACCACCGAGCCTCGCCAGCGTCGAGACGCGACGATTCACCAAGAGCTTCTCCGGGCCGTTCGTGATCCAGTACTCGTTCGTCTCCTCTGACACAGGTGCCACGACGAAGCGGATCAATGAATTCGTCGCGGCGATCAAGACCTGCAAGACGTCCCGGCCGGCGAAGGGTGTCACGGTCGCGGTCAGCGAGATCACCGACGTCACGCCGGTCGGCGACGCGTTCGGCGCGGTCCACGAGAAGGACGTCGACGATCCGACCCACAACCAGGACATCGTGGCGTTCCGCAAGGGAGCGGTGGTGACGGTTCTGCAGAGCTATTCGCCGGGCACGCTGGCCGACCATGACGCGTTGTCGAAGATGGCGGCGGCGATCGTTGCGAAGCAACCCTGACGTGTCGGGCACACCCCGCGTGCGAGGACTGCTCGTCGTCGTCCTGGCGACGCTCGTCGTGGTCGTGATTGCCGCGCGGGAGTCCTTGGGCGGCCTGAAGACGGTCGCGAGCACGGCGTCCGCAGTGTCTGTCGTGCTTGTGGTGCTGACGCTCGCAGCAGTCGTCGTACGCCTGATTGCTCGCCGCTCGTCGAGCAGCTGGCCCCGGTGGAGCCTCGCCGGGCTGGCCGTGGCCTCATCGATCCTGCTCGTCGTCGTGCTCGTGGTCAGCTATCACGCGCATACCGCGTCGAGTCGTTTCGCCGACCAGGTCGCCAAGTTTCCGCTGCCGGCCGGCTATCGCCCGGTGCCGGCGAGTCGGGGCGAGCCGCAGCACGCCAACGAGCCCCAGCGTGCGGCCCGCGCCTGGCTGATCCCGTCCGGCGCAGAGCCGTGCACCGACATCAAGCGCGCGTTCGCAAGGTGGACCGACCAGCCCGGTCAGCTGTTCAAGCGAGGCTCCAGGTGTGCTGTCGTGTCGATCAAGGGCACCGACAAGTCGGAGGTCAGCGTCTCGCAGGACGGCAGCGTCGTACTCCTCGAGATGTGGCTCGAGGAGTCAACGCTGTTCGATTTCTGACCGGCCGCCGAGGCGAGTCAGAGCGGGAGGTGGGGATAGTCCGCAGAGCGCTTCTGGAACGCCAGGATGTCCGGGTTCTGGATGACGCCGCCGCGGATCTCGATCGCGCGCCGCAACGTCTCGTCGGCATCCCACGACTTCTCGCCGGCGAGGACCTTCG
>JAWWPE010000350.1:0-5676 GCA_033850895.1 Nocardioidaceae bacterium
GAGTTGGTCAGGAAGAGCACGACCCCGAGGCCGAGTGCCGCTCGAGTGAACGGGACCGTCGCGAGCGCCGGGATCTCCAGATCGTCGTACCAGCCCTGAATGGGCACATCGCCGAGTGGCAGCTCGCCGGACAACACGATGAGCACGAGGGTGGCAGCGGCGAGGAGCGCAAATCCGGTCGAGGTGCCGTTGTCGGCGGCGATCGTCCACACCACCACGACCACTCCGAGCAGGGGCGCGAGCCACAGGGTGTGCCACCCCGCACCGACCAGCAGCAGTCCGGCGACGACAACGACCAGACCGGAGACAATCGGCCGTCGACGGATGAGGTCCGTGACTCCCACAGCGGCGAGCAGCACGGCGAGGACACTCATCGGGGGACCTCCGCGATCGACTCGACCAGCACGCTGACCCCGGCGCGATGGCGCTGCGACACGGCCGAGGTCGAGATGCCTTCCTCGTCTGCGATCTGGGCGAGCTTCTTGCCGTCGAGCACGCCGAGGGCGATGCGTCGCTGTCGTCCGTCGAAATCGCTGACCAGGGTGTCTCGGCAGAGCAGGTAGGCGTTCACCACATCCCCCTCCTCGGATCCCTCACGGACGATCCGCGTACGAAGGCCGGGAAAATGGCGACCCCGAGCCTCGGCCTCATCGATGGCCTTGCGAGCGGACCACCACGCCTGGCCGTCCTGGATGAGACCGTACGCGGAGCTACCGACGATCTCCAGCTCCCCCACTCCGATGCCGAAGCGGCAGTCCATGTCCTCGGGAAGCGCCAGTCTGACGAGCACCGTGGCGTAGAGCGCCTCGTGCAGGTTGGCGTAGACGCCCTGGAGCTCGTCGCCGATCGTCGGCTCGAGCTTCTGGGTCGCCGACGGAATCTTGGTGTTGACCACCTCGAGTGCGGCGAGCAGGTGCTTTTGCACGTCGGCCCTGGAGGTCTGCTGTCGTGAGCCGACCAGATCACCGATCACGGCGAATTGCAGTGAAGTATTTCGCTTCATTTCCTCATAGTGAAGCAATTTGCTTTATTTGGCAACCTTCAAGGAGATCGCTTCACCCGTACGATGAGGGCGTGACCATCGCCTTCGCCACCAGCACCGCCCACCGCCCCTTCGACGAGGATCTCCCCCTCATCCAGGCCGCCGCAGACCAACGCGGGGTGGACGCCGAGATCCTGTCGTGGGACGACCCCCACACCGACTGGTCAGCGTTCGACGCCGTCGTCGTCCGTTCCTGTTGGGACTACATCGCGCGACCCGCAGAGTTCCTCCGCTGGGTCGGTTCCGTCCCGCGCCTGCACAACAGCAGCGAGGTCATCGAGTGGAACACCGACAAGGTCTACCTCCGCCAGCTCGAGGAAGCCGGCATACCGATCATCGAGACGCGATGGAATGTCGCGCCGGGCGATGACATCGGCTCCCCCGGCGAATGGGTCGTCAAGCCGACGGTCTCCGCCGGGTCGAAGGACACCGCCCGGTGGCACGCCGCCGAGGACGTCTACGCCCACAGTGCCGAGCTCACCGCAGCCGGCCGTACGTCGATGACCCAGCCGTACATCTCATCGGTCGACGACGAAGGCGAGACCGCCATGTTGTTCATCGGCGGAGTCTTCTCGCACGCGATCCGCAAGGGTCAGCTGCTCGAGCCGGACGAGGGAATCGTCCAGGATCGCGCGGGCCGCGAGACGATCGATCCACGCACACCGACACCCGCCCAGCGCGACGTCGCTCAGGCAGCCCTGGCCGCGGTGGACACCGTCCTCGGCCACCCCGCAGACCTGCTGTATGCCCGTGTGGACCTGGTGACTGCCGCCGACGGCTCGCCGATCGTGATCGAGCTCGAGCTCACCGAGCCCAGCCTGTTCCTGCCGCACTCCGACGGCGGCGCCCTCAAGCTGATCGACGCGGTGCTGGCGCGGCTCGAGGCTTCCTAGGCGACGCAGAACTCACTGGCGGAGCATCGGCGTGCCCGAGGACGAGCTCGACCCGGAGCTGGCAGAGCGGCACGCGAGTGCCTACGCTGAGCCGATGCGGCGATTCGAGCCCTATGGCGTAGTGGTGACCGGCGCGGCTCGCGGTATCGGTGAGGCGACAGCCCGCCGATTCGCCGCCGAAGGGGCCAGCGTCCTGCTGGCCGACCTGGACGGCGAGGCGGCGGAGCGCACAGCTGCCGCGATCACCGCCGAGGGTGGCCGGGCCGAGGCGTTCGAGTGCGACGTCGGCGATCGGGCGGCGGTGGACGCGGCGATGGCCCATGCGGTGACCCTGTTCGGGACGCTCGACGTCCTGGTCAACAACGCCTACTCGTGCAGCGAGCACGCCGCCGATTTCACCGAGGAGTCCGACGAGAGCTGGCAACGCGATCTCGACATCTGCCTCACCGGTGCGATGCGATGCGCCCGCGCTGCCATGCCGCACCTGGCGGCGGCGCCCCAGCGGCGCGGCGCGATCGTCAACATCGGGTCGGTGAACGGGCTTGCCTACTTCGGCAACCACGCCTACAGCGCCGCGAAGGCAGGGCTGATGTCCTTCACCCGCACCCTGGCCGTGCAGGCGGCGCCCACTGGCGTACGGGTCAACCTCGTCGCGCCCGGCACCATCCGCACTTCCGCCTGGGAGGGCAGGGAGGCCCAGCTCGACGCGGCCGTCGAGCTCTATCCTCTCGGCCGCGTCGGCGAGCCCTCCGACATCGCGGCCGCCGTCGCCTTCCTGGCCTCTGCCGACGCGGCGTGGATCACGGGTGTCACACTCCCGGTCGAAGGCGGCATCCTCGGCAGCAACCCCGGTTTCACCAGGCCATTCGACGGCGAGTGACCCTAGGCGACGCAGAACTCATTGCCCTCGGGGTCCTGGAGCGTGACCCCGTAGTGGTCGACACCGGCCTCGGACGTCCCTCGGCGGACCGCCGTCGCTCCGGCCGCCACGACGCGCTCGACCTCGGCATCAACGGTCAGTCGACGCTCGGCGAGCGGCTGGCTCCGATCAGCAACCATGTGGTCGAGATGCACCCGGTTCTTGACCTGCTTGGCCTCAGGGACGATCTGGAAGAAGATGCGCGGTCCGTGACCTCTGGGATCGACGATCGAGTCGGCGTTGTCGCCGTCGGGATCGAGCTCGTCCTCGGGGACGCCGATGCTGCGCCAGTACGTCGTCCAGTCGGGGTGCCCGGCAGGCGGCGGCTCGACGACGTAGCCGAGCACGATCGCCCAGAACTCGACGAGGACAGCGGGATTGGCGCAGTCGATCACGATCTGCAGACGCGGCATACCCGCACTGTACGTAGCCCCGATTCGCTCGGCCGGGGTCACCCGTGGACAATCACCGCGTGAGCTCAGCCGCCCCGTTCGTACGCTACTTCGACGTGGACAGCGCCGACGGCACCCGCCTGCGGGCATGGACGAATGACGCCGAAGGCCCCACCGTGTTCCTCTCGAACGGGCTCGGCACCAATCCGCACGCGTGGCCGTCGCTGCTGCGTCCGGACTGCGGAGTACACGTCGTGTCCTGGAATCACCGAGGGGTCAGTGGATCCGCACAGCCCGTCGACGGCCGGGTCGACCTCGACGCGTTCATCGAGGACGCCGTCGCGGTGATGGACCATGCCGGGATCGAGTCAGCGGTCGTCGTGAGCTGGTCGGCCGGCGTCACCATCGCGTTCGAGCTGGCAGGCCGTTATCCGGATCGGGTGACCGGCATCCTGGCCGTCGCGGGCGTGCCGGGAAACACCTTCGCCACGATGCTGGCGCCGATCAAGGTGCCGCCCTTCATCGCCAAGCAGCTCATGGTCGGCCTCGCGCGTACGGCATCCGTGTCGGGCCGGGCCATCGCGCCGGTCAGCAAACGCATTCCGTGGACCAACGCCACGGCCAACATGCTGCGGTGGTCGCGACTGATCAACCCCGCGGCCGATCCGGCCGAGCTGCGCACGCTGCTCCAGGAGTTCTGCACGACCCATCCGACCTGGTACGCGAAGCTCGCACTCGGAGTGTCTGAGCACGCGCGGGTGTCACTCTCCTCGATCGACGTACCGGTGACATTCATCGCCGGCAAGTGGGACATGCTCACCGGTTCGCGTGACATGCTGACCGCTTCGCAACGGGTCGCCGGATCGCGATTCCGCGAGCTGGAGTCGACGCACTTCATACCCGTCGAATTTCCGGAGATCGTGCTCGACGAGCTCAAGCTGCTCCTCGATCGGGTTGGCTGAGCGGTCGCTGTCCGTCGCTCGTCCTAGGGTGAACGTATGACCAGCGAACTCGCCAACCTCGACCTCCCCACCGCCCCCGACGTCTGGGCAGACTTCCTCCAGAAACGCAGCGACACCGAGCTGGCTCGCGTCCGCGAGGCGATCGAGGAGCTCAAGGACGGCACGCCGCGTGACGCCGCGGCCGTCCTCGACCTGTGGAACGTCACCGACACCGCCTGGGTCAACGCCCAGAGCGTCTGCTGGACCCTTGCCGAGGTGCACCCAGACGAGGCGGTGCGAAGCCTCGCGGAGACGCTGTCGCAGGAGGGCACCAAGGTGATGACCGAGCGGGGGCTCGATCGAGATCTCTTCGCCGTCGTCTCCTCGGTCGATCCCGCCGGTCTGGACGCGGTCTCGACCCGCCTGCTGGAGCGGATCCTGCGCGACTTCCGCCGCAGCGGCGTCGATCGCAGCGAAGAGGTCCGCGAGCGCCTGCGCGCGATCTCCCAACGTACGACCGTCATCGGCCAGGACTTCTCCCGCGCGATCCGCGACGACGTTCGCTCCATCAAGATCACGCCGGACCGGCTGGGCGGGCTTCCCGACGACTACATCGCCAACCACCCGGTCGACGCCGACGGACTCGTCACGATCACCACCGACTACCCCGACTTCATCCCGTTCTGCTCCTATGCGACCGACGCCGCCGCCCGCCTGGCGCTGTCGGTGGAGAGCCTCAACCGTGCGTGGCCGGACAACGACGCCCTGCTCAGCGAGCTGCTCGACCTGCGCCACGAGCAGGCGACGCTGTTGGGCTACGGCGGCTGGCCCGACTTCGATGCCGAGGAGAAGATGATCGGCAACGGTGAGGCGATCGCCAGTTTCATCGACAAGATCGCCGAGGCCGCCGACGCCCCCGGCCGGCGCGATCTGGACATCCTGCTCAAGCGCGCACAGGCCGACGACCCGACGATCGAGCACCTGACCAGGGCCGATTCGACCTATTACACCCAAGTGGTGGCCCGCGAGAACTACGCGGTCGACTCGCAGGAGGTACGCCGCTACTTCGACTTCGCCAAGGTGCGAGCCGGCCTCCTCGACGTCACCGGCCGGATCTTCGGCATCCAGTACGTCGAGGTGCCCGATGCTGCCCGGTGGCACGACGACGTCGCCGTGTTCGACGTGTTCGTGGGCGATGAGCCACGGGGCCGGATCTTCCTCGACCTGCATCCGCGCGAGGGCAAGTACAAGCATGCGGCGCAGTTCGACATCGTGACAGGTGTGGACGGTGTGCAGCTGCCCGAGGGCGCATTGGTCTGCAACTTCCCGCGCGGACTGATGGAGCACGACGACGTCGTGACACTGTTCCACGAGTTCGGGCACCTGGTGCACCACATCCTCGGCGGACGGCAGCGCTTCGCGCGCTTCTCCGGCGTGGCGACCGAGTGGGACTTCGTCGAGGCACCGTCGCAGATGCTCGAGGAGTGGG
>JAWWPE010000400.1:0-6025 GCA_033850895.1 Nocardioidaceae bacterium
TGACCACCAACGCGCAGTCCAACGTGCAGCAGGAGAACAGCGACATCAAGGGCATGATCGACAAGGGCGCCAAGGCGATCATCTTCTCGCCGATCAACTCCACCGGTCTCGGCGACGCGATCTCCTACGCGAAGCAGAAGAAGGTCGCGATGATCCCGGTCGATCGCAACATCACCGGGGTGGAAGGCTGCAAGTCGGTCGGACCGCAGCTGGGGTCGGACTTCGTCGAGCAGGGCCGCCGCGCGGCCGACGCGATGATCAAGGCCACCGGCGGCAAGGCCAAGCTGGCCATCCTCCTCGGCGCCTCGGGCGTCAACGTGACCGATGACCGTACGGCCGGATTCCTCGACCAGCTCAAGGCCAAGAAGGCGACCGGCATCAAGGTCATCTTCCAGCAGACCGCCGACTTCACCCGTGAGAAGGGACAGAGCGTCACCGAGACGCTGCTGCGCGCTCACCCCGACGTCAACGCGATCTACGCGGAGAACGACGAGATGGGCCTCGGCGCGCTGGCTGCGCTGGAGGACGCCGGCAAGGCGGGCACCGACAAGGTGCACATCGTGTCGATCGACGGCACCAAGGGCGCCGTCCAGGCCATCGTTGACGGCAACTTCGACGCCGTGATCGAGTCCAACCCGGCATTCGGGCCCTCGGCCCAGAAGGCGCTGGAGGACTACGTCAACGGTGATGGTGCACCCGCGGTCACGATCACGACCGACAACCAGTACGACAAGAGCAACGCGGCCGAGGGCATCTCGTCCGGCAAGGCGTACTGACCGCACTACCCTCGTCCGGGTGTCGAACCGCTCCGGTTCGGCACCCGGCGAAGCCGGCAGAGAGAGGACTCTCCATGACCGAGGACGCGGCCACCCCAGCGCTCTCCGTGCACGACTTCACCAAGACCTTCGCCGGCGTACACGCGTTGCGCGGTGTCTCGCTCGACCTGATGCCCGGATCCGTGCACGCACTGGTTGGTGAGAACGGCGCCGGCAAGTCGACCCTGATCAAGCTCGCGACCGGCGTCTACACCCCTGACTCCGGCTCGATGCTGCTGAACGGCCAGGAGGCGTCCTTCACGTCCCCGCGCGCAGCCCAGCAGGCCGGCATCGCCACGATCTACCAAGAGGTCCACCTGGCGCCCCAGCTCTCGGTGGCCCGCAACTTCTTCCTCGGTCGCGAGCTGACCCGGTTCGGCGCGCTGGACCTGCGACGGATGAATCGCGAGTGCGCCGAACAGCTGACCCGCTTCGGCATACCGGTGGACGTACGCCGTCCGCTCGGCGAGCTCGGTCTCGGCATCCAGCAGATGGTCGCCATCGCCCGCGCAGTCTCCACCTCGGCCCGGGTCGTCATCATGGACGAGCCGACATCGTCCCTCGAACCCCGCGAGGTGGAGAAGCTGCTCAGCGTCGTCGCCCTGCTCAAGTCCGAGGGTGTCGCGATCGTGTACGTCTCCCACAAGCTCGACGAGGTGTTCGCCGCGTGCGACACGATCACCGTCCTGCGCGACGGGGAGCTGGTCTGGACCGGCGCCACCGCGGACACGTCCCGTCGGCAGCTGATCGCGCGCATGCTCGGTCGCGAGACGTCCGAGCTCGCCGCAGGTCAGCGGACCCACCTGGCCGGGCGGCCTCCGGTCGCCGACGCGCCGCCCTTGCTCGAGGCGCGCAACCTGCGCCGCAAGCTCCTGATCGATGACGTGTCCGTCGTCGTCCGTCCCGGCGAGGTGGTCGGGCTCGCCGGCCTGCTCGGATCCGGGCGGTCCGAGACGGTCAAGGCGTTGTTCGGCGCACTGCCCCTCGACTCCGGCACCATCTCGGTCGGTGGTACGGCATTGCGCCGGCAGACCCCGGCATCCCGGCTGCGACGAGGCATCGCCTTCCTGCCCGAGGACCGCAAGGCCGAGGGCATCATCCCGGCGTTGTCGATCCGCGACAACATCGGACTCGCGGCGCTGCCCCAGCTGACCCGTGCCGGATTCGTCAACCGCAAGAAGCTCGACGAGATCGTGCAGACCTTCTTCGACCGGCTCCGGATCAAGGCCTCCAGTCCCAACCAGCCGGTCGCCGAATTGTCCGGCGGCAATCAGCAGAAGGTGCTGCTCGCTCGCCTGATGTGCCTCAACCCCAAGATCCTGTTGCTCGACGAACCCACGCGCGGCATTGACGTCGGTGCCAAGGCCGAGGTCCAGACGTTGATTGCCGAGCTGGCCGAGAAGGGACTGGGCGTCGTGCTCATCAGTTCCGAGCTGGAAGAGGTCGTCGAGGGCTCCGACTCGGTGATCGTGCTCAGGGACGGCGCCCAGCTGGCCGCGCTGTTCGGCGACGACATCACCGAGGAACACATCATGGACACCATCGCCGGCGCAGCCGATCAGGCGATCGAGAAGCAGACCGAGGAACAGGCCGAGCATCCCGACGCCACCTCGATGACGGGAGTCGCGAAGTGACCACGACACAGTCGGTGCCAGTGACCGAGGCACCTGATGATCCGCGTTGGCAGGCGCTGCTGGGCGTACGCGGTGGACGTTGGGGCGACTGGGTGCGGCAGCGCGGCGTCTATGTCGCGCTGATCCTGCTCGTGCTCTTCAACGTCGCGGCCACCCCGAACTTCGCGACGGTCGAGACGATGCAGCTGCTCGCGGTGCAGACCTCGGTCGTGATCATGGTGTCGCTCGGTATGGCGCTGGTGATCGGCACCGGCGGAGTCGATCTCTCGGTGGGCGCGATCATGGCGATCACCGCCGCGGTGACCGCCAAGGCGTACACCCCCGACGGCTACGGAGTGCCGATCGGCATCGCCATCGTCCTGGCGATCGTGGTCGCCACCCTCGTGGGTGCCTTCAACGGCACGGTCGTCGCGGCGGCCGGCGTCCAACCCATCGTCGCGACTCTCGCGATGCTGGTGGGCGGCCGAGGCCTGGCCCTGATGATCACCGGCGGGGCGCTGGTCGAGATGTTCCCGCCGTTCTTCGGCACCGTCCGGGAGTCCAAGCATCTCGGACTCCCCGACATCTTCTGGCTTGCCGTGGCTCTTGCCGCGGTGGCGTCGGTCCTCCTCCGACGCACGGCGTTCGGGTACCGGCTCCTGGCAATCGGCGGCAATCTCCAGGCCAGCCGACTCGCCGGGTTGCCGGTACCCAGAACGCTCATCACGGTCTACGCGCTCTCCGGCCTGCTGTCGGGCATCGCGGGGGTCATCAGCACTGCTCGCATCCGGGCCGCGGATCCCTCGTACGTCGGCCTCGGCATCGAGCTCACCGCGATCACCGCCGTCGTCATCGGTGGCACGTTGCTCAGCGGCGGTCAGGTCCGCATCCTCGGCACCGTCGCCGGCGCCGTCTTGATCCAGCTGCTGGAGAACACCCTGGTGTCGCAGGGAGCCCGCGACTCGATCGCCCGCATCATCGAGGCGATGATCATCATCGCCGCCGTCCTGTTGCAGCGTCCGTGGAGGAGCGCGTCATGAGTGACACCAGAACCCTCGACATCGATCTCGAGACATCGGCCGTCGCCGCAGACGCCGGCGGCCGCCAGGCAGCGGCGGCACGCGGACGCGCACTCACGTCCCTGCTGCTGCGCAATGGCGCCGTCGCGGCGCTGGTCATCGTGATCGTGCTGGGACTGATCCTCGTCCCGACATTCGGCTCGGCCGACAACTTCCGCAACGTCGCGCTGGCTGCGTCCTTCCTCGCGATCATCTCCGCCGGGATGACGTTCGTGATCATCAGCGGCGGCATCGATCTGTCAGTCGGTTCGACGTACGCCCTCGCGGTCATCCTCAGCGCCCAGTACTCGATCGACGGGTCGGCCGCGGCGATCCTCGTCCCGCTCGGGGCGTGCGCGTTCGTCGGCCTCGTGCAGGGGCTGGTGATCTCCTACTTCAAGATGCCGGCGTTCATCGTCACCCTGGCCGGTCTGGGTGGCATCCGGGGTCTGGTCTTCTTCATCACCGACGAAGGCAACTCGGTGCCCAAGGTGCCCGGTCACAAGTCCTTCGAGACGCTCGGCACCGGGGCGCTCGGGACGGTCGGCACCCCGGTCTGGATCGCCCTGATCGTGTTCGCGCTGGGCTGGTTCCTGCTCAACCGCACCGCCTTCGGCCAGAACATCCAGGCCATCGGCGGCAACACGCCGGCCGCCGAGCTGATGGGCCTGCCGGTCAAGCGGGCCACGACCCTGGTCTACGTCATCAGCGGATTGTGCGCTGCGGTCGCCGGCATCCTCACCACCGCACAGAGCGGCGGCGGCCAGGAGGCCCGCATCGGCGACTCGTACGAGCTGCAAGCGATCGCCGCGGTCGTCATCGGCGGCACGCTGCTGGCCGGTGGTGTCGGGTCGATCCTTGGTTCGCTGGCCGGCATCACCTTGCTGTTCGTGATCCAGAACCTCATCGTGCAGGGCGCCAATCTCAACTCATACGTCCAGCAGGCCGTGTCGGGCGCGTTCCTCCTCGTGGTGGTCGTCGTCCAGGCCATCCTGAGTCGGCGAGCAGCCCCGCCAGGGGTATGACGACTGGCCTCACGCGGTAGCCGATTCCGGTACGCCCCGCCGTCCGCGGTGGGTACGGTGACAACCCCGAACACAACGACACGAGTGAGGTGACATGAGCGTTGCACCCGGTCCTCGACCTCCCGCGATGACGGATGTCGCCAAGCTCGCCGGGGTGTCACACCAGACCGTGTCCCGGGTCATCAACGACCACCCCAGCGTCCGCAGTGACACCCGAGCGCGAGTCCGGGCGGCCATGCAGGAGCTGGGTTACCGACCCAACAACGCCGCGCGCGCTCTCGTCACCGGCCGCACCCGCGTCGTCGGCGTCGTGGCCCAGAACACTGCGCTCTTCGGGCCGGCCTCGATGCTGACCGCACTTGAACGCGCCCTGGACAGCGCGGGACTCGCCGTCGGCATCGCCAGCGTGCAGGAGCTCGACCAGGGGTCGATCGGCCAGGCGGTCGAGCGGCTCCTCGAGCAACGCGTGGGCGGCATCGTCGTCATCGCCCCAGTGGCCTCGGCCAATGAGGCGATCGACGATCTGCCGGCCGATCTGCCATTCGTCGCGATCGACGGCGATCCGCAACGCCCGCACCAGGTCGTCACGGTGGACCAGGCCCTGGGTGCCCGACTGGCGACCCAGCACCTGCTGGCCGCCGGGCACGAGACCGTATGGCACGTCTCCGGACCGGACGACTGGTTCGACAGTGCTCGTCGCGTCGACGGCTGGCGCGAAGCACTCCGCGAAGCCGGTGTCGAGGAGCCGCCGGTGATCCGCGCCGACTGGACCCTCGCGGCAGGACATGCCGCCGGCCGGATGCTCGCCAACATGCCGACCGTGACGGCGGTGTTCGCGGCGAACGACCATCTCGCGATCGGGATCATGAAGGCCCTGAGCGAGGCCGGCCGGCGAGTACCCGAGGACCTCAGCATCGTGGGATTCGACGACATCCCCGAGAGTGCCTACCTGAGTCCGGCGCTCACCACGATCCGCCCGGACTTCAACGCCGTCGCGGGCGAGGCGGTCTCGATGCTGATGTCGCAGATGGCAGGTGGCACGGATTCGCCGCCGCTGACCGTCGACGCCATCGCCCCCACCCTCGTCGAACGCGACAGCGTCCGGGTCGTCTGAGTCCCGCGGGTCGGATCCCGCGCCGTGGTCGAATCGGCCTGCGAGACAATCGGGTGTGAAGATCTCAGTTCTGTCCGGTGGCGTCGGTGGCTCCCGTTTCATCGAAGGCCTGCTGCGCATCGCGTCCCCTGACGACGAGATCACCGTCATCGCAAACACCGCCGATGACATCTCGTTGTTCGGCCTGCGGATCTGCCCCGACCTCGACACCGTGATGTACACCCTCGGCAACGGCATCGACCGCGAGCGCGGGTGGGGCCGTACGGACGAGACCTGGAACGCCAAGAACGAGCTGGGCTCATACGGCATCGAGGAGGCCTGGTTCGGGCTCGGCGACCGAGACATCGCGACCCACCTGGTCCGCACGATGCGCCTTCAAGAAGGCCGCACCCTGAGCGAG
>JAWWPE010000152.1:0-6942 GCA_033850895.1 Nocardioidaceae bacterium
CGTCCGATGACGCCGACAGGAGCCTCGTCGCCCGCTGGTTCAAGCTCGACAAGAACGAAGAGCAGGTCCGCACGATCGGACTCGTCGGCGCCGGCGCAGTGGCGGTCATCTCCGCGATCAGCTCGCACGGCGACATCTGGTGGGGCTTCCCGTGGTTCATCCTCCCGCTCGCGGCGCTGTACTATTTCTTCGCGGTCCGGCCGCGACAGGCCGAGCGTCGCACTCACGAGACCGGGCTGGAGACCCCGCCCGAAACCGCGGTCACGTCGGACGATCTCGGAGCACAGATCACCGCCGACGTCACCGCCAAGATCGACACCAGGGTCGCCGAGAGGGTCCGCCGTGCCCGCGAACCCAAGTCGAAGGCGCTGGTCCTGCTCACTCTCTCCAGCATCGTGATCGGCCTGGCCATCACGCGGATCTCCGCCGATCTCAACGATGGCGCCTCCTGGACGACGTACGTCGCCGTCGCGCTCGGCATCACCGCGGTCGGCCTGCTGGTCGGCACGTTCTTCGGCTACGGCGGTCCGCTCATCCCGTTGGGCATCATCCTGGGCATCGCCCTGGCCGTCGGCTCGGTGCTCCCGAACGCGCAGATCGGCCAGGAGCAGTCCACCCCGCTGACCTCGAGTGCGGTGCAGCACAAGTACACGCACGGCATCGGCAACCTTGAGCTCGACCTGACCCGGGTTGCCCAGCCCAAGAACCTGCTCGGCCGCACGATCACCGTGAAGGCTGGCGTCGGTCAGACCGTGATCACGGTGCCCGAAGGCCTGAACGTCAAGATCGTCTCGCACCTGCGGGTGGGACAGATCCTGGTCTTCGGCCGGGAGACGAACGGCACGGACAACCACCTCACGTATCCCGCGGCCAGGCCCGGTGACCCCGTGCTCACCATCAAGATCAATCAGAACATCGGCAACATCGAGGTGGAGCGCTCATGACCCGTCATCCCATCCGCTGGAGCAGCCTGATCTTCGGCCTGGTCTTCCTCTCGGGGCTCGGCCAATGGGCCGTACGCGACCAGGACCTGATGAGCGCCCGCGACCTGAGCCTCACCACCTCGGCCGTACTCGTCGTCCTCGGCCTGCTCGGCGTCATCGCGACGCTGTGGAAGCCCACTCGCCCGGCGGACACCACGCCCGAACCGGCGGACACAACGCCTGACCTCGTACTCACCCCGGAAGACCACTCACCGAAAGGCCCTGAAGATGAAGAAGCTGACCCGCAACCGTGACGACAAGTGGGTGGGAGGCGTGTGCGGAGGCATCGCCGACTACACCGGTGTCGATGCCAACCTGATCCGCCTGATCGTGGCGGTGGCCACCCTCCTGGGTGCCGGCTCGCTGATCCTGGGCTATCTGGTCGCCTGGATCCTGATGCCCGCCCGACAGGAGCCGGTGCCGACCCAGACGATCGTCGGCGAGACCACCTCCGTCTAGCCCGGCTGGCGTGCGAGCCATTGCTCGCGCGCCATGACCGCGGTCTCGGTGTAGTCCGAGAACACACCGTCGACGCCGGCATCGAAGAACGCGAGGTACTCGGCGACGGCCTTGCCCGGCGCCGCCTTGTCCTTGCCGATTCGCAGGTTCTTGGGCAGGAAGTTGTTCTCGTTGCGCATCGTCCAGATGTGCACGAGCAGTCCGGCATCGTGGGCGTGTCCGGCGAGGCCGGTCTCCTTGGTCAACGACCCCTTCGCGTCACGCGCGATGACCTGGCTCTTGTTGGGTCCGATGCCGTTCGCATAGGTCGCGATCGCGTCCAGCTCTGCGGGGGACATCAGGTCTGCGTACGTGCGGTGGTCGCCGGCCGCCACCAGGTCGTACGGCGCGCCGGTCCGGTCCATCAGCTGGATCAGTGGCAATGGTGTGCGCTCGCGAAGGGCAGCAAGGTTGCCGGTCTCCATCGACTGCACGATCACCGGGGCAGTCTCGTGATTGACCCCTCGTCGTTCGAGGTCCGCGATCAGCAGATCGTTCAGATCGAGTCCGATGCCCGAGAAGTACGTCGGGTGCTTGGTCTCGACGTACACCCCGACCGGCTTCTCGCGTCCCTGATTGGCTTCGTCGGCGATCTCCAGGACCTCGTCGAACGTGAGGACGGGCTGGGTGTGGGCCAACCCGATGTTCTGCGGCCTGAGCTCGGGGAGTCGCTCGCGGGTGCGCAGCGTCTTGATCTCCTCGAGCGTGAAGTCCTCGGTGAACCAACCGGTGTGGACGATGCCGTCGACGATCTTCGAGACCTTGCGCTCGGCGAACTCCGGCCGCTCGGCGACATCGGTGGTGCCGCCGATCTCGTTCTCGTGGCGCACGACGAGCACGCCGTCCTTGGTGCTGACCACATCCGGCTCGATGTAATCGGCCCCCTGCTCGATGCCCAGCAGGTACGACGGCCGCGTGTGCTCCAGACGGTGGCCGGGCACACCTCGATGGGCGATCACGATGGGCTCGCTCATGCCTACATCACAGCGCATTCCCGGTATGGACGAGCCGCACCGCGCCGTCCCGTCGAGGATCCGCCGCCGCAATGAGCTGGCCGTCGAGTCGCCGCAGCGTGGCACCAACACCGCCGTAGTACATCGTCGGCTCGGCCTCGACCTTGATGCGCTCGTCGGGTCGCCCGGCGTGGTGGACGTGTACGCGCGAGTGGTTGATCGCCTGTTGAAGACCGAGCCCGCCGTTGATGAATCCGGCCAGGACCTGGACGATCGCCGTCGTGATCCGATCGGCACCGGGCGAGCCGATCGCCAATGACGAACCGTCGGGGTGCTGACCGACAGTCGGCGCCATGTTGGACAGCAGTCGGGTCCCGGGTGGCAGTCCGTGCAGGCCACGGGCATTGAGCTCCGGCTCACCGAGGCAGTTGTTGAGCCAGATCCCGGTGCCCTTGGCGATCATCCCGGAGCTGTAGCCGGAGGAGACCGTGACCGCGCAGGCGCCGCCGTCACTGTCTGTCGCGGAGACGTGCGCGGTCGATCCTGACTCGAGCACGGCGAGATGATCGCGGTCGATCAGGTCGAGGAATGCGGCGGCGTCACGCTCGAGGTCGTCGGTGTGGTCGAGGACCCCGAGCCGGTGGCCCAGCACTGCACGTTGCACGCGTATGAGGTGCTCGACGTCGACGGTGTCCCAGGTCCCGAGCGGGTGGTCGTCGAGGAGCCGCAGCATCGCCGCCACACACACCCCGCCGACCGAGGGCGGCGGGTTGGTGCCGAGGGTCCAGTCACCGACCGTGCTGAGCAGCGACGGCCGCACCACGGGGCGGTATGCCGCGAGGTCCTCAGGGCCGAGGATTCCGCCGCGGTCGATGACGTCCTGGCTGATCAGCCGCGCCAGATCGCCGGTGTGCAGCGCGCTGGCCCCCTCTTCGGCGATCAGCTCGAGCGAGGCGACCAGGTCCGGGAGCGTGACGAGCTCCGTGGTGATCTGCCCGTCGGCGGCGTGGATCGCCTCGCGGCTGGCGTCATCCCAGCTGAAGATCAGGTCGTGCACGTGATCGAGGTAGTAGCGCGAGGCCGAACCCAGCCGAAAGCCGCCACGCGCCACGTCGACGGCCGGGGCGACCAGCTCGCGCCACGGCACGCTCCCCCACCGTGCGTGCGCCTCCCCGAACGCCGCGATCGAGCCGTGGCAGGCCACCGACCCCGGGCCGATCGTTGCGGTGACGCCGTCGCCGTACTCGGTGTGGACGTCCCAGGTGCCGGTCCGCAGCGGACGGCCGCGCCCGGGCATCTCCATCCAGCCGTCAACGGTGTGCGGCGCGCTGCCGTCAGGGGGCTGAACCGTGATGAACCCGCCGGAGCTGAGCGAGACGATGCCGACCTCGTTGACCATCGTCACCAGCGCAGCGGCGAGCGCACAGTCGATGGCGTTGCCGCCGGCGTGGGCGATCCGCTCACCGGCGTCGGCGGCGGCCTCATTGGGCGCGGCGATCGCGACGTCCGGCATCCCCGCAGGTTACCGGGTCAGCGATCGGACTCAGGCAGGGATGGAGATGCCGATCCCGCCAGCCGTCTGGCCGCCGAACCGGGCGATCTCGGAGTCGAGGTCGAGCGGCTGCATTGATTCGCGGGAGTCCAGGATCTCCTGCGACAACAGCGCGGCAGGCACCAGCCAGCTCACCTCGAACTCGATCCCGTCGGGGTCCCTGGCGTACAACGCCTTGGTGGTGCCGTGATCCGTCGCGCCGACCAGCGCACCTTTGGCCTCGAGCCGGGCGCGAGTCGCAGCCAGCTCGTCGAGGGTGTCGACCTCCCACGCCAGGTGATAGAGCCCCACCGTCGTACGCCCCGCGCCCGACGGACCGGCCTGCGGGCCGATCTGGAACAGCCCGAGGTCATGGTCGTTGTTGCTGCCGCTGGCCTGGAGGAAGGCGGCACCGGGCATCGCCATGACGGTACGGAAGCCGAGCACGGCCGAGTAGAACTCCACGCTGGCGTCGACGTCGCGGACGTACAGGACGGCGTGGTTGAGGCGGGTGACCGGCATGGCGGGCTCCGATGTTCGCGGCTAGATCGTTGAATATTCATCTATCTTAGCACGATGGCTCGGCACTAGGCTGGGGCCATGGTTTCGCGGCTGTTCGGACGGGGTTCCTGGCCGGAGGCCTCCCGGGTTGCCGACATCCTGCGACGCGAGACGTTGGGCGGCGTCCTGCTGCTGGTCGCGACGGCCGCGGCGATCACCGCTGCCAACATCGGCGGTGGCTACGCGCGAGTGCGGGATCACGCGTTCGGACCCGGCTCCCTGCATCTCGACCTGACCAGCGGCCAGTGGGCCTCGGACGGCTTGCTGGCCATCTTCTTCTTCACGGCCGGGCTGGAGCTCAAGCGCGAATTCATCGCCGGTGACCTGCGCGACCCGCATCGGGCGGTGCTCCCGGTCGTCGCGGCGATCGGCGGCATGGCCGTGCCCGCCGGGGTCTTCGTCCTGTGCAATTTGGGCGGTGCGCTGCGCGGGTGGGCGATCCCGACGGCGACCGACATCGCCTTCGCGTTGGCCGTGCTGGCGGTCATCGGCAGTCACCTGCCCGGCGGGCTGCGTACGTTCCTGCTGACCCTTGCGGTGGTCGACGACCTGATCGCCATCATGATCATCGCCGTGGTCTACACCAAGACCCTGCACCTCAACTACCTCCTGCTCGCGCTCATCCCGCTCGCGATCTTCGCCGTGCTCGTGCAGCGGCGGATCAGGTCATGGTGGCTGCTGCTTCCGCTGGCCGGCGTCACCTGGGCACTGGTGCACGCGTCCGGGGTGCACGCGACGGTCGCCGGGGTGTTGCTGGCGTTCACCGTGCCGGTCGTGCGTCGTGATGGGAATGACGGCGTAGGGCTTGCCGAGCACTTCGAGCACCGGATCCGGCCGTTGTCGGCCGCGATCGCCGTGCCCGTGTTCGCGTTCTTCTCCGCAGGAGTCAGGGTCGACGGATGGCACGGCTTCACCTCAGCGTTGTCCGAGCCGATCACGCTCGGCATCATCGCGGGCCTGTTCCTCGGCAAGACAGTGGGCGTGTTCGGTGCCACCTGGCTGGTCGCGACGTTCACCGGGGCCGAGCTCGACGAGGACCTCGCGTGGCCCGACGTGCTGGGCATCGCGATGCTCTCCGGCGTCGGGTTCACTGTCTCGTTGCTGATCGGCGAGCTGGCGTACGGCATCGGCTCGGTCACCGACGAGCACGTCAAGATCGGCGTGCTGGTCGGCTCAGTGGTGTCTGCGCTGGCCGCGAGCGCGCTGCTGCTGGCCCGCAGCAGGCGCTACCGCGAGATCGAGGTGCGCGAGCAGGCCGACCACGACGGAGACGGCGTGCCGGACGTGTTCCAGAGCTGACCGTCCGATGACGCCAGGTGACTATGTGGACTAGTCACAAAGGACTATCCACACTTGTGGGTTTCCCTGTGGGTTCGCCCTCCGGTGCGAGGCGTGTCGCGCGTTCACGGCCTTAGGCTTGTCCACATGGCCGACCTGCATTCCATCGCGCACGAGCTGTACGGTCTGCCATTGGCCGAGTTCATCGAGACGCGCGATGCCTGGGCCACCACTGAGCGCGACGGTGGCGACACCTCGCTCGCCAAGGACGTACGCGCACTCCGCAAGCCCAGCGTCACGGCGTGGGCAGTCAACCTGCTCGCCCGCAGCCGGCCCGAGCTGCTCGAGGAGCTCGTCGACCTGGGTGATCAGCTGCGGGAGGCGCAGGCGAGCTCCGACGGGGCGCGGATGAGATCGCTCGACCAGGAGCGTCGACGCCTGATGACCGAGATCGCCACTGAAGCAGCCGCCGTCGCTGAGCAGCACGACCAGTCGCTCAGCCCGGCTGCCGCCTCCGGGGTCGACGAGACCATGAAGGCAGCCCTCGCCGACTCGGACGCCGGTCGTGCCGTGCTCGACGGGATGCTGGTGGCCGGCCTGTCAGCACCCGGACTCGGTGCGGTCGACCTGTCCGACACGGTGGCGATCGAGCCGGCCAGATCCCCCAGCCGACCGGCACCCTCCCGCAAGACCGCGCAGCCGGATGCCGGCGCAGCCGAGGTGGCGGCCGCCCGCAAGGCGGTGACCGCCGCAAGCCGTGAGGCGACCGCCGCCGGCAAAGCCGCCGCCACGGCCCGGGCGAAGCTCGACAACGCCGAGGAACAGAGCTCAGACCTGGAGCGGCAGCTGGCTGACCTGAACGCCCAGGTCGAGAAGCTCGAGGAACGTCTCGCCGCTGCTCAGGCGAAGGTCGAGTCCCGGCAGCACGAGGTTGAGACGACAAGTACGGCCGAGGCCAAGGCCCTCAAGGCGCTCGATGACGCCGAGGCCAAGGTCGCCGAGCTCGACGGCTGACCACGGCCGCGATCAGTCGAAGTCGGACTCGTTGTCGAGCGAGATCCAGTCACCGTCGGACTTCTGCTTCGTGGACCTGCCGTCCTTGCTGACGACGAGCGTGCCGTCGTAGGCCAGCACTCGG
>JAWWPE010000263.1:0-4897 GCA_033850895.1 Nocardioidaceae bacterium
TCGGCGGTGTCGCGACCGTATTCGATCGACAGGTCCGCGATCGTCCGCAGCTGAGCCAGGTTGAGCCGGCCGCCGTCGATGCGTACGCGAAGCATGAAGAACTTGTCCTCGAGCTCTTCGGGCTCAAGGGTCGCGGTCTTGCCGCCGTCGATACCGGCCTTGCGCTGCGTGTAGAGGCCCCACCAACGGAACCGGCCACGCATGTCGCCGGGATCGATCGAGTCGAAGCCGCGTACGGAATAGATGTTCTCGATACGGGCGCGGACGTTGAGCGGGTTGTCGTCCTTCTTGGACTGCTCGTTGGCGTTCAGCGGCTCGCGGTAGCCCAGCGCCCACTGACCCTCGCCGCGCTTGGGGCGCGGTCGACGGGCGGTGTCAGTGCCAGCTGCTGGTGCCATGAACTTCCTTCGGAGGAGGGGCACACGGCGATCCGGGACGCTGGTCTCAGGTTAGTCGCCGCGCTGCCCATGAGATTGCAGAGAGTTGCAAGAGGGGGCGCAGATCAGCGACACATCATGTTGCGGGCACGACCGAGGTCTACGTGGAGTCGTCCCACGAGCCACAGGGTCTGTGCGGAAAGCATGCGTTCAGTGTGCGGAACCCCGTTCATCACGACAACCTCTCGTCCCATGATGTGGGACGAGCATCCATATGTTGAGACGACTGGTCGATCTCCCGCGGAATCCGCGGCGTCGATGTGGCCTGCGTCACTCCGAGGCTGCGACCAGCGCCATCGTGTACGCGCCGATCACGGCGCCCACCAGACCCGCTCCGGCGGCGACGAGTGCGACGCTCCACGGGACCAGGCTGGCCGTCGCGATGCCGATGATGACCGCCGGGTTGAGCGCCGTGGTCATGCCGAGGGGGAGTGCGGCACCGGTCAGGATCGGCGGCACCGCGGCGTACGCCTCGTTGACCGCACCGTCGATCGCGAACAGGACCCAGGTCCCGATGATCGCCAACACGCCGACGACGATGCCGGTGACCAGACGATCGGGCTGGGTGAACACCAAGGTCTCGCCGAGTCGGCTGTCGAGTCCGTTGGCGGCCAGTCCGCCGATCACGGCCCCGACGACCTGGGCCGCGAACAGTGGCAGGATCAGGGCGCGATTCGCACGCCCGACGATGGTGAGGGCCAGAGCTGCCGCCGGGCTAGTCAGTGCGAGCCCGGACTCCTCGTCAGTCGAGTGCAGCCCGGCGAGCCAGGTGACGACGACTGCCATGCCTGCCACGGCAAGCACGGCGACCGTCGCGTCGGGAGCGCGCAGGGCCAGCGCTGCGGCGAACGTGGTGAGCGCAGCCAAGATCGCCGCAACGGACAGCGTACGCATTCAGAGCGCACCGTTCTGAGCTACACGTTGCCGGGGATTCATGTCGCTACGGTAGAGCCATGGTGGTCGAACCGGTAGGCCGGCCGGGCGTCCCGACGCTGGCCAAGACGGTCGTCACCCGAACCGTCAAGACGTGCTTCCGCTATCGAGTCACCGGGCTGGCGGCCGAGGCGGCCTTCTTCGCGATCCTCTCGCTGCCGCCGCTGGTGTTCGGACTCGCCGGCACGATCGGCTTCATCGCCAACCGCTTCAAGGTCGGTCAGGTCGACGTGGTGCGCGACCGCATCCTCGACATCGCGTCGAAGGCGTTGACGCCGAGCACCGTCGACCAGGTCGTCAAGCCCACCCTCAACGACGTGCTGGGCAATGGCCGCATCGACGTCATCTCGATCGGCTTCCTGCTGGCGTTGTGGTCGGGATCGCGTGCGCTCAATGTCTTCATCGACACCATCACGATCATCTACGGATTCGGCGGTCACCGCGGCATCGTCAAGACCCGGGCGTTGTCCTTCGCGTTGTACGTCCTGGCATTGCTGATCGGCATCGTCGTCGTGCCCTTGGTGCTGGCCGGTCCCGAGGTGGCTGCCGACATCGTCCCGAACCACTTGCATCTGCTCAAGAGCATCTACTGGCCCGCGGTGCTGTTGTTGTCGGTCGGCTTCCTGACCACGCTCTATCACCTGGCCCTGCCCGTACGTCGTCGGTGGCGCGTCGGCCTTCCCGGTGCGGTCTTCACGTTGACGTTGTGGGTGTTCGGCAGCTATTTCGTCCGTTGGGTCCTCAGCCTCTCCACCGGCGGCACCTCGATCTACGGACCGCTGGCAGCACCCATCGCCGTACTCCTGTGGTTGTACGTCTTGTCGATCGCCGTGCTGATCGGCGCCGCCCTCAACGCCGCGTTCGACGAGGACGTGAGTGCCGACCGGGTCACGATCCGGCCCGACTAGGCTTTTGGGATGACCAGAAGAGCGCCGTTCGTCGTTGCTTACTCGATCGCCACGGCGCTCATCATTGCCGGACTGATCTACGGATTCCGCACGTGGCGGGCAGATGACGACAAGCCCAAGGCGGCGGCCACCCCCACCGTGACGAAGATCGTCTACATCTCCACCGACGGCATCATCGAGAACATCGAGCGGCGCTTGACCCAGCACCAGGGACAGCAGATGAAGGCCACCTGTCCGAAGAAGGTGTCCAAGGCGATCGGCACGAAGTTCTCCTGCAAGGTCTACTTCGCGGGCCGCAAGGACGTCATCGCCACCGCCCGGGTCAAGATCGATGGTCCGCACGGTCAGTTCAGCTGGAAGTCCCACTCCAAGGTCAAGAGCAAGCCGACGAGCTGAGGTCGCGGCTACCTGAGCACGGAGTACGCGATGACGCTCGGCACGACGAGCCAGATCGCGAGGAGCAGGATCGACGCGACCACGGCGAACATCCGCGCCTGATCCCTTGGCGGTGAGCCGGCGTCGCCGATGACTTCCCACAGCGCCTGGAACGACGCATCGATCGCGATGTGGCCGCGACTGCGAGCGATGCCGGCTGCCTTCAGCACGCACCAGAACACGCCGAGGCCCACGACCAGGACGCCGGCGGCGAAGCAGAACCGGCCGACGTCGCTCGTCAGGCTGTCGCCGACGAACGACAGGGTCCCGGAGATCGCCGCACCGCCGACCAGGAACGCCGGCAGCGGAAGGCTGGTCTTGTTGAGGTCCGGGGCGATCGCGTCGACCTGGATCCGGGCGGTCGCCAGCAGCTGGTAGTCGTCGGAGCCGACCGCGGCGTTGGCCTCACGCAGCGCGTACAGCTGGCGAAGGTTGCTGACCAACCGCTTTTGGAACCGTCGCACGATCACCGTGATGAGGATCTGCACGATCTTGCTGGCTGCCGGTCGAAGCGGCTTGAGGAGCTTGAGCGCCGAAGGCGGTCGCGGGCCGTTGCGGTCGAACACCTCAAGCGCTCGCATCGCCCGCCGGTGAGCCTCGTCGAAACGACCGGTGTGCCGGATCGGGTCCTTGCTGCTGAGCTCGGTCAGCATCTGGTTCTCGATGGCGCCGCTGCTGCCGAAGGCCTCCAGAAGGGCCTCGGTCTGGGCGTCGTCCCCGCCGCCGCGCAGCATCTGCAACGACTCGAGACGGTCGCTGAGGTCATCGATCAGCAGCGTCTCCGCAGGCTTGATCGGGTCCTCGATGGGCATACGCCGAAGGGTAGACCCAGACGGCGGCGGTCAGAGGAGTTTCAGGTGATCGGAACGATGACCCAACCGGCGGTCTTCGAAAAGCGTTCGAGCACCCAGGAATAGATGCATTCTCGCGTGACCTCCTTGGCGGCGGCGATCGCCGCGGCGTCATCGCTCACGTGTATCGCGAGCTCGTCACCGTTGGCGAAGGCGACCCGGTGCATACCCTCCTGTGGGTCGTCGAGACCGAGCCTGAACAGCGGGTTCGCCCGTGCCCGGGCGAAGTCTTCCTCGGTATGTCGCGGGGTTTCGGGGCTCGCCATGGCATCGATTCTCCCGGTCGGCGGGCCTCCCGTCCGGCGTTCGCGATGAGTGGTCCGGCCCGGCTCGGAATCTTCTTGAAAATCCCTTGCGCGGCCGACCCATCCTCCCTAACGTCTGTGTCGAAATCTCTGTGATCTGACGAGTTATGGAGAGGGTCTCGGTGTCTCGACACAAGAAGTTCGACTACGAATCCGCGATGCCGGAGGAAGAAGTCTCCTGGCGGATGGGGTCGTCGGCAGGTCGCCGACTTCAGCAACGGCTCCGGAAGCTGGACCTGCTCGACGCCGACGAAACCGCGGCCTCGTCATCCGAGGCGTCGGACACCTAGAACGCAGAAGATCCCCGGTTTCCCGGGGACAAACTGGTGGGCGATACAGGACTTGAACCTGTGACCTCTTCCGTGTCAGGGAAGCGCGCTACCAGACTGCGCCAATCGCCCGTGCGTATGAAATTGTGTTTGAGGTGGGTACGGGATTTGAACCCGTGTACACGGATTTGCAGTCCGTTGCCTCGCCTCTCGGCCAACCCACCGCTGGATGGGTATGGAGACCCGCTTCCGAGCGGACAACGAGATTCGAACTCGCGACCCTCACCTTGGCAAGGTGATGCTCTACCACTGAGCTATGTCCGCACTGCCTCAATGAGGCGACACGCGACTTTAGCCGATTCCGCCGGGTGAACCCAAACCGGGGTGCGGTTACGGTGAGTCCATGAAGACGTGGTTGAACGGCAGTCTGCTGCAATCTCCGGACGAACCCGCGATCAGCGCTCTCGACCACGGAATCATCGTCGGTGACGGCGTGTTCGAGACCGTCAAGGTCGAGCTCAATCAGCCCTTCGCGCTGACCCGTCACCTGGACCGTCTCGTGCGCTCAGCGGAGGGTCTCGGCATCGGTACGCCCGACGTCGGCGCGATCCGTGAGGGCATTGCCGCGACGCTCGAAGGGCAGGATCTCGAGTTCGGTCGCATTCGCGTCACGGTCACGTCCGGGCGTGGTCCGCTCGGGTCGCCGCGTGGCCATCACGGCCTGACCACGGTGGTCATCGCGGAGCCGTCCGAGAAGCC
>JAWWPE010000305.1:0-5947 GCA_033850895.1 Nocardioidaceae bacterium
ACAACGAGGGCGATGACCCGAGCTTCACCCAGCCGCTGATGTACGACACGATCAACGCCAAGAAGTCGGTGCGCAAGCTCTACACCGAGGCGCTGGTCGGACGCGGCGACATCACGATGGAAGAGGCTGAGGCCGCCCTGGCCGACTACCAGGCCCAGCTCGAGCGCAACTTCGCCGAGGTCAAGGAAGCCAGTTCCGACCCGAAGTACTCCCGCACCCCGGACTACCCCGACAAGCCCGAGCACCAGGGTGAGCTCATCACCGCCGTGACGCCGGAGATGCTCAAGGCGATCGCGGACTCCTACACCAACGTCCCCGACGGCTTCACGGTCCATCCGAAGGTGCTTCCGCAGCTGCAGCGCCGGGCCGCGTCGATCACCGCCGGCCCGATCGACTGGGGCACCGGCGAGATCATCGCGATGGGCTCGCTGCTCGCCGACGGTCGTCCCGTGCGCCTGTCGGGTCAGGACACCCGGCGCGGCACGTTCACCTCGCGGTTCGCCACCATCATCGATCGCGTCAATGCCAATGAGTGGACGCCGCTCTCCCACGTCGCCGAGGACCAGGCAACGTTCTACGTCTATGACTCGCTGCTGAGCGAGTACGCCGCGCTCGGCTTCGAGTACGGCTATTCGGTGGCGCGGCCCGAGGCTCTCACGATGTGGGAGGCGCAGTTCGGCGACTTCATCAACGGTGCCCAGTCGGTCATCGACGAGTACATCTCGGCGGGCGAGACCAAGTGGGGCCAGAAGTCCGGTGTCGTGCTGCTGCTGCCGCACGGCTACGAGGGCCAGGGTCCGGATCACTCGTCCGCCCGCATCGAGCGGTTCCTGCTGTTGTGCGCCGACAACGCCATGACGGTGGCGCAGCCGTCGACGCCGGCGTCGTACTTCCACCTGCTGCGCCGTCAGAACCTGGAGAGTGAGCACCGGCCGCTGATCGTCTTCACTCCGAAGTCGATGCTGCGCAACAAGGCCGCCACCTCACAGCCCGAGGACTTCACCCAGGGCACGTTCCGTCCGGTGATCGGCGACGACTCGGTCAACGCCGAATCGGTCGAGCGCGTGCTGGTGTGCTCGGGCAAGATCACCTGGGACCTGATGGCCGAGCGCGAGAAGATCGAGCCCGGTCAGTCCAAGACCGCGATCGTCCGTCTCGAGCAGCTCTACCCACGCCCGACGACCGAGCTCAACGCCGAGGTGGCGAAGTTCTCCAACGCCCGCGAAGTCCGCTGGGTGCAGGACGAGCCGGCCAACCAAGGTGCGTGGCCGCACATCGCGCTGCACTTCAGTGGCGAGTTCGACGGTCTCCCGCTGTTCCGGGTGTCACGTCCCGAGTCGTCGGCCCCGTCGGTCGGTTCGCACGTACGCCACGTCGAGGAGCAGGCCGCGTTGATGCAGCAGGCGTTCGCCTGAGTCGATGTACTTCACCGATCGCGGTATCGAGGAGCTGGCGAACCGGCGAGGCGACGAAGACGTCACGTTTGCCTGGCTGGCCGAACGCCTGGTGGAGTTCGTCGACCTGAACCCCGACTTCGAGGTCCCGGTCGAGCGACTGGCCACGTGGCTCGCGCGCCTCGACGACGAGGACGACTGACCCGCCCGACCTCTCGGAACGACGCCGATGACTAGAGGGTCAGGACGATCTTGCCGAAGACACTGCCGTCGATGACCGACTCCAGTCCTGAGGCGGCGTCGGCCATCGGGATCTCCCGATCGATCAGCGGACGAGTGCCGGTCACGTCCATGAACTGAGCGAGCGCGTGCAGCTCGTCGCGGGTGCCCATCGTCGAGCCGTGCACCCGCATCTGCTGGAAGAAGATCCTGGTCAGCTCGGCGTGCGACGGCGCATCACCCGAGGTGGCGCCGGCGATCACGATCGTGCCGCCCGGGCGCATCGACTTGACCGAGTGGGACCACGTCGCCGCGCCTACCGTCTCGATCACGGCATCGACCTTGCTGGGCAGCCTCGCGCCGGACTCGAACGCCTCGTGCGCGCCGATCTCGACCGCCTTCTCGCGCTTGTCCTCGTCGCGGCTGGTCGCGTAGACGCGGAACCCGGCTGCCCGCGCGAGGGTGATGGCTGCCGTCGCCACGCCACCGCCAGCACCCTGGATGAGCACGGTGTCGCCCTGCTTCAGGCCCGACTGGGTGAACAGCATGCGGTATGCCGTCAGCCACGCGGTGGGCAGGCAAGCGGCCTCGGCGAAGGACAATCCGTCCGGCTTGGCCACGACATTGCGGGTCGGTACGGTCACGCGCTCGGCGAACGTCCCCTGGTGACGCTCCGACAGCAATGACCGCTTGGGGTCGAGGGTCTCGTCGCCGCGCCAGGACGGGTCGCTGATGACGGCATGCACCAGAACCTCATTGCCGTCCTCGTCGAGACCGGCCGCATCGCAACCCAGGATCATCGGCAACGACTCAGCACGCAGGCCCACGCCGCGCAGGCTCCACACGTCATGGTGGTTGATCGATGCCGCCTTGACCGTGACCGTGGTCCAGCCGTCGGGCACCTCGGGTTCGGGTCGTTCGCCGATGACCAGTCCGGTCAAGGGGTCGTCGGGGTTGATCTCTCCGGCGTAGACGGCGAACATCCGGCTCCTTCGTGGGTCAGTACGGGCGGCGGGCGAGACCTTCGCGCCGTGCCGTGTCGGTCACCGCACGTGCCACGGCAGTCGCGACCCGCGGGTCGAACGCGGACGGGATGATGAACGTTTCGCTCAGATCATCCCCCACGAGGTCGGCGACCGCATGGGCGGCGGCCAGCTTCATCGCCTCCGAGATCTTCGTCGCGCGTACGTCGAGGGCACCGCGGAAGATACCGGGGAACACCAGCACGTTGTTGATCTGGTTGGGGAAGTCGGAGCGGCCGGTGGCGACGATCCGCGCGTGGCGCGCGGCAACGTCGGGGTGCACCTCCGGATGGGGATTGGCCAGCGCGAAAACGATGGCATCGGGAGCCATCGATGCGACAGCCTCCTCGGGGATCGTTCCGCCGGAGACACCGATGAACACGTCGGCATCCGCCAGCGCGTCGATCACCGATCCAGGTTTGGCCCATTCCGCAGTCTCATCGGCAAGCCATTGCTTGACGTCGCCGAGGCCGACGCGGCTCGGGTGGATGACACCGGTCCGGTCGACGACGGCGATCTTGCGTACGCCCGCACTCTTCAACATCTTGGTGATGGCCACACCTGCGGCGCCCGCACCGGAGATCACCACCTTGACGTCCTGCATGTCCCGATCGGTGACGCGCAGCGCATTGATCAGGGCGGCCAGTACGACGACCGCGGTGCCGTGCTGGTCGTCGTGGAACACCGGAATGTCGAGCAGATCTATCAGCCGGCGCTCGATCTCGAAGCAGCGAGGGCTGGAGATGTCCTCGAGGTTGATGCCACCGAATGACGGAGAGAGGCGCACGATCGTGTCGATGATCTCCTCTGTGTCGGTGGTGGCCAGGGCGATCGGGATCGCGTCCACGCCGCCGAACTGCTTGAACAGGACGGCCTTGCCCTCCATGACCGGCATCGAGGCCGCGGGACCGATGTCACCGAGTCCCAGGACAGCCGTGCCGTCGGTGACGACCGCAACGGTGTTGGAGACCCAGGTGTACTCGTGGGCGACTTCCGGGTCGACCGCAATGGCTTCGCACACGCGCGCCACGCCCGGGGTGTACGCAACCGCCAGGTCCTGGGCGTTGTCCAACGCGACCGTGGGACGGATACCCATCTTGCCGCCGCGATGCAGCGCGAAGACCGGATCTTCGGGGTCAGGGATGTCGGTTTGCATGTCGATGTCAGTCACAACCATGGGATGAGTCCTCGGGGCAATTCCGCTTGCTTCAACGGGACCGATCAGGTCGCCGGCGCGCCTCAGACAGCGCTCTGTGCTCCCGCATGAGCGGGCCTTGCAACGGGTTGTGCCCGACCGTCAGTCTCTCATACGGCGTTCGACCGCCCCAGCGCCCGGGTCACTGGCGGAGCCAGCAGGCATACCAGCGCGATGACCGCGGCAACCCCCATGAGTACGCCGACCCACTTGGAGTCGCTGTTGCGAAGGTTCCAGGCGAGCAGCAGCTGGATGAGCTGTGTCACGACCACCGGGCTGCGCGCCCAGGCGTCGCCGAGGGTCACTCGCCACACGGCCCAGGCCTGACCGGCACCGTAGATGGTCAGGAGCACGCCGGAACCGATGCCGAAACCGAGCCGATCGCCCGAGAGATCGGCCACGTCGAGCACGACGAGCACACCGAAAACGATGGATTCGGCCCACACCACCGCCGCCGCAATCAGCAGCAGCCGGCGCGCTACACCGCCGGGACGTTGAGGAGTTGTCACCGCGCCAGAGTACGAGGTGTGACCGATCCGACAGATCGCTGCCCGCCATGCCCTTGTAAAGCAGTTGAAACCTTGAAAACATGGAGGTCAAAGCCTTGGAACGGGTCAGACCGGCCTGCCCAAGGCGCAAACCGAACGGGAAGGAGTGTCCCCATGGACTGGCGCCATCGTTCTGCCTGCCTTGATGAGGACCCTGAGCTCTTCTTCCCCATCGGCAACACGGGTCCCGCCATCTTGCAGATCGAAGAGGCGAAAGTCGTATGCCGCCGTTGTGATGTCCGCGAACAGTGCCTCCAATGGGCACTCGAGTCCGGCCAGGACCACGGTGTGTGGGGAGGCTTGAGCGAAGACGAACGTCGTACGCTGAAGCGCCGCAATGCTCGGGCACGTATTCGTACTGCCTGACGTACACGTATCGGTGAACCCCGTGGCTCCGGCCGCGGGGTTCTTTGTATCCCCGGACGGTTCAGACGGCCAACGAGATGACCACCGTGGTGCCACCGGCCCGGCGCTTCTCAAACGACAGGGATCCGCCGAGCTCACCCTCAACCAGGGTCGTGACGATCGACAGCCCGAGGCTCGCGGCCGGGTCGAAGTCCGCCGGCAACCCCGCTCCGTCATCGCTGACCCGCAGGCGTACGCGATCGCGGATGCGGTTGACCGCCAAGGTGAGCGTGCCCCCGCCGCCACCGCGGTAGGCGTGCTCGACAGCGTTCTGGACGAGCTCGGTCAGCGCCATCGCCAACGGTGTGGCGACCGACCCCGGCAGCGATCCGAACGAGCCGATGCGCTCGGCGCGCACCTCGCCCACGCCCGACGACTCGCGCGACACCTCGAGCACGGTGCGGATCAGTCGGTCGGCTATCTCGTCGAAGTCGACGTTGTCGTCGAAGGACTGGCTGAGCGTCTCGTGCACCAGGGCGATCGAGCCGACCCGGCGTTCGGCATCGTCGAGGGCGGCCCTGACCTCTGGTTGGTCCGTACGCCGGCCTTGCAGGCGCAACAGTGACGCGACGGTCTGCAGATTGTTCTTGACCCGGTGGTGGATCTCCCGGATCGTCGCCTCCTTCGAGACGAGCTCGCGCTCGCGCAACCGCAGCTCGGTCACGTCGCGCAACAGGATCAGCGCACCGTTGCGATGCCCGCCGGTCCGCAACGGTATGACCCGCAGCAGCACCGCAGCCGCGGCGTTCTCGATCCGAGCCTCGCTGTCAGTCGTGCCACGTAACAGTGCGACCGGTGAGTGATCGGTGGGACGGCGGTCGATCAGGCCGGTGGTCACCACGCCGATGTCGGCACCGACGAGGTCGCCGGTCAGGCCGAGCCGCCGGTAGGCCGACATCGCGTTGGGGCTCGCATAGCTGACCAGACCTTTGCGATCCGTGCGCAGCAAGCCGTCGCCGACCCGCAGGGAGTACGCGAGATCGGAGCGATGGCCGGCGAACGGGAACTCGCCGCGCTGGATCATCTCGACCAGCTCACCGGCCGCCTCGAGGTAGGTGTTCTCCAACGAGCTGGCGGTGCGCAGCGCGCTATCGCTGCTGCGGCGCGAGATCACCGCGATGGTGCGATTGGCGCGAGTCACCGGGATCGCCTGAACCCTGAACC
>JAWWPE010000367.1:0-6692 GCA_033850895.1 Nocardioidaceae bacterium
GGAGACCGCCACATACTGGCTGTGCTGGTAGAGCCTCGGAGATAGTCGGCTCTCGATCCACCAACCGATGCGGCCGACCAGTCCCTGGTACACGACGGGCCACTGTTCGCGGTGCACGTGGTGCACGAGCACGACGACGGGCTTGCTGGTGGCGAGCCGGGTGAAGAAGGGCAGACCGTTCTGGACGTCGACCACGACATCGATCCGCCCGTAGCGGCCGAGCAGGATTCCGAGGAACGTGCGGAGGTAGATGCCCATCTTGCGCCCGCGGCGGACGAAGCGAACACCGTCGACCACCTCGTTGCGCGGGGCGCGATCGTGTGCGGCGCAGGCGATCGTGACGCGGTGGCCTCGCTCCACGAGTCCGCGAGCCATGTTCTCGACATAGCGCTCGGAGCCGCCACCCTCGGCGTTCTGGCTGTCTCGCCAATTGCAGAAAAGTATGTGCATCGCGTTGGCCGACCGGGGTCGACCCCTCCCTCTGTGCCGGCCTGAACCGGCGGCTCCCTCCCGCTGCGTCCCTCAACGCTGCGGCGCCACGTCCCTCAACATGACCCGCTCACGGTAGCAGGGGGGTGGACCACCCTTCGGGTATCTTTCGGAAGTGTCTGACCAGCCCTTTCGCCCGACTTTGCGGCGGTCGTGGCGGCTGTTCAAGGCCTTCCGGCTGGAGCAGACCGATCCCGCGCACTTCTACGGAATGCTGGCCCAGGACTCGGTCGACCAGATCGGCAGCTATCAGGACCTCGATGGTCGATGGGTGCTCGACGTCGGGGGAGGGCCGGGCTATTTCGCGAACGCATTTCGTGCGGCCGGCGCGACCTACAACTCCCTGGACGCCGACCTCGGTGAGCTCTCGGGCCTCGGCGACCCGGAGCCCGGCACGGTGCTCGGCAGCGGAATGGATCTGCCATTTCGTGACGACGCGTTCGACGTGACCTACTCATCGAACGTCCTGGAACACGTCGACCGGCCGTGGGCCATGGCCGACGAGATGGTGCGCGTCACTCGACCCGGCGGGTTGATATTCCTCTCCTACACACTGTGGTGGGGCCCGTGGGGAGGTCATGAGACGGCGCCGTGGCACCTGCTGGGCGGTCACCGTGCGGCGCGGCGATTCGAGCGCAGGAACGGCCGGTTCCCCAAGAATCGATTCGGCATCTCGCTGTACCCGGTGACCGCTGCGGCCGGCCTGGGCTGGGCCCGCCGACAGCCTGACAGTGTCGTCGTCGAACGATTGCCGCGCTATCTCCCGCGGTGGTCCTGGTGGGTGCTTCGCGTGCCGATGCTGCGAGAGGTCGTGACGTGGAATCTCGCGTTGGTCCTGCGCAAGAGATGACGTCGCGCGATCGCCGCTGGAGGCTCCGCCGGGTCACCACGTGCATGGCATTCCTGGTGATCTGCATGCTCCAGGCACCCGGCCGGCTGGTCGGCGACACCAAGGCGGATCTCACGATCGACCCGATCGGCTTCATGGGGCGCGCATTCCACCTGTGGGACCCCAGCGGATTTGCCGGTCAGGTGCAGAACCAGGCGTACGGCTATCTGTTCCCGATGGGGCCGTTCTTCGCGGTGTTCGACCTCCTGCACGTGCCCGAGTGGGTGGCGCAGCGTCTGTGGTGGGCCGCGTTGCTCACGATCGCCTTCCTCGGAGCGCATCGGCTGTTCGTCGCGCTCGACCTGGGCACCAGCTGGAGCCGGTACGTCGGTGCGCTGTCGTACGCGCTGGCGCCGCGGATTCTCGGCGTCATGGGGGCGGCGTCGGTCGAGGGCTATCCCGCGGCCCTGACGCCGTGGGTGCTCGTGCCGTTGGTGATGGTGGCCTCGGGGCGCACAAGAGGGCTGGCGCGTGCGGCTGCGCTGTCGGCGCTGGCCGTCGGCCTGATGGGCGGGGTCAACGCGGCAGTCGACTTCGCCGCGATCCTGCCCGCGGTGCTGTGGTTCCTGACTCGGCGCTGGGACCGAACCGTCGCCAGGCTGGCGGGCTGGTGGGCGTTGTTCGTCGCGATGGCCACGCTGTGGTGGGTCGTGCCGCTGTTCCTGCTCGGCCGTTACAGCCCCGACTTCCTGGACTACATCGAGAGCGCGGGAGACACCACCAAGGTCACCAATCTGATCGAGACCGTCAGAGGCACGTCCCACTGGGTCGGTTTCCTCTCGAACGGGCTCGGATCGACCTGGCAGATCGGCGGCGACCTGGTCACCGACGGTGCGCTGATCGCCAACACGATCGTCGTGGCCGGTGCCGGACTGGTCGGCATCCTGCTGCTGCGGATCAACGAACGTCTCTGGGTGACGACGTGCCTGCTCGTCGGCGTAGCGATGGTGACGTTCGGGCACCTGAATGCCGTCGAGGGCTGGTTCGCGGTGTCAGAGCACTCCGCTCTTGACGGCGCTCTGGCTCCGTTGCGCAACGTCCACAAGTTCGACGTGCTGATTCGACTGGCCCTCTCGATCGGCGTGGTGTCGGTCCTGAGCCGTTTGGACATCCGCAAGGCGTGGGCGCAGCGGAACTTCGGCGTCGTCCTCTGGCCGGCCGTCATTGCGCTGGCCGTCATCGGGGTCGCCGCGCCGGCGCTGGCCGGTCGGCTGGCCCCGACCGGTGCGTACGCCGCCGTGCCCGACTACTGGAGTCAGACCGGCAGCTGGCTGGACGACCACCAGGACGGCCGTGCGCTGCTGGCGCCGGGCGCAAGATTCGGCCGCTACACGTGGGGCACCACCAACGACGAGATCCTGCAAGCGCTGACCTCGTCGGACTGGGAAGTACGCAATGCGATCCCGCTGACCCCGACCGGCCACATCCGCATGCTCGACGCGATCGAGCGAAGGTTCGCCTCGGCACAGCCATCAGCCGGTCTCGCGGAATTCCTGCAGCGCAACGGCATCGGGTACGTCGTCGTCCGCCACGATCTCTCGGGCGCTGAGACGCATGCGCGCACCGGCTTCGTCGAGGATGTGCTGTCGAACTCACCGGGATTCGCGATCGTGAAGCGGTTCGGTCCGGTGATCAACCCCAACAGCGTCACCCCGACCCTCAACGACACGAACCTCAGTCCGCCGCGCCGGGCCGTCGAGATCTGGCAAGTGGGCAGTGACGCCACCGACCGCGTCACGCTGACGTCGTCGTCGGCGGCCTCGGAGGTCAGCGGCGACTCCTCCTCCCTCCTCGACCTCGCCGATGCGGGCACGCTGCCCAGCGGGGCGACGGTGATGTCCGGCGATCAGAAGCCAGGCGTGAGGAAGCCGACCGGTCCATCGATCCTCACCGATGACTACCGTCGGCGTGAGGTCAACTACGGCCGGATCGGCAACAACCAGTCAGCGACGCTGACGCCGTACGATCCGTTGACCCTCGCCCGGCTGCATCCCGACTACTCGCCGTACTCCGTGGTGACCCACGGATCGCTCGGGCAGTGGGTCGGTGCGCGCAGCGTCGTCGCCTCGTCGTCCCTGTCGAGTGCGGGCAGCATCCAGCCGATCCGCAGCGACCAGTCGGTCCGGGCGATGTTCGACGGTGATCCCGAGACCTATTGGTCGGCCGCCCCGGAGACGGCAGGGACGATCCAGACGCTCACGATCAATCCCGACAGGATCTCCACGATCGGCGAAGTGGCGATCCAGTTCCGGCCGGGTGTCGGGTCCGAGCTCAAGGCGGTCTCGGCCGTGATCGACGGCGGCAAGCCGGTCGCCGCCCGCCCGGACCCGACTGATCCCGACAAATGGCTTCTGACGCTCAATGCCTCGGTGAGCCGCACGCTGGTCCTCCGCTTCAACGAGGCTCGGGGGAGCTTCACCCCGGTGCAGGTGTCGACCCTTGCTCTCGCGGGCATGCCGATCTCCTACCGCATCGCGTTGCCCGACGACCTCACCACGGGGCCGGACATCGTCGTCGCTTCGTCCACGCCCGGGTTCAATGACGGCTGCCTGCCGATCAAGGGTGCGTCGACGCGTTGCAGTCCGGACATCCGCAGGGCCGGAGAGGACGATGCGGGCGTCGGCCGGCAGTTCACCCTCGACCGTGCAGGGAGCTTCACGATCTCGGCGAATGCAGCGATGCGGCCAGGCGCCGCCGTTGACCGGGTCGGGCGCAAGGTGGCCGACCCGCAGGTGACGGCACAGGTGTCCTCGAGCGCGATCGACCTGCCCACGGCAAACGCGAGCGCACTTCTCGATGACGAGCTCGGTACGACCTGGGTTGCCGCGGCGGTCGACAAACGACCGCACATCACGGTCCGGCTCGATCGACGGCGTACGGTGTCGCGGTTCACGTTCCGCTACGACCGGGACATGCCGGCATCGCGGCCGGGCAGCGTCGTCGTCAAGATCGCCGGGAAGTCCTACCGCCGCCTGGTCACGCCGGATGGAAGATTCCAGATCCCGCCGACCTCGGCATCGGCGTTCGGGCTGGAGTTCACCGGGGACGAACGCACGGCGAACTTCGACCCTGCCACCGGGGCGGTGGAGCCGATCAGCATCGGCATCAGTGAGCTGACGGTGTCGGGGGTTCCACGCAATGTCCCGGTCGCACCTCGCACGATCCACGCCACGTGCGGCAAGGGACCGCGCGTGCGGATCGACGACAAGACGTACGAGACGTCGGTCGCGGCCTCGAGCGCCGATCTCGTCGACGGGTCCGCAGTGTCGGTCTCGCCCTGCGGCGCCGGGCCCACGTTGAGCGCGGGCGAGCACACGTTCTCATTGCTGTCCGACACGGTGTGGCGGCCGGTGCGAGTCAGTTTGACCCGCCAGGACCTGTCGCAGGCGGCGGGCGGAGCGCAGCCGCTCTCCCCGTCGACGTGGACGCGATCGCATCGCACGGTGCCGGTTCCGGCGCGTGCCGAGGACAGCTTCCTGGCGGTGGACGAGAACATCAACGCCGGCTGGCGGGCGACCTTCGCCGGCAAGTCCCTGACTCCCGTGACGATCGACGGCTGGAAGCAGGGCTTTGTCGTGCCGAAGGGTGCAGCAGGCGTGATCACGCTGACCTACGGGCCGGCCCGTACGTTCACCTGGTCGCTGGGACTGGGATTCGCGCTGCTCGGCGGCCTGATGGTGGCGATCGGATTCCTGACCAGGCGGCGAGCTGGCGTCGGTGTCGCGATCAGGTCGACCCGTGCCCCGGTGGTTCACTCGATCCTGCTCATTGCCGTGCTCGGCCTGATCGGCGGCACGGTGGGCGCCCTGGCTGCGGTTGTCGCCGTGGCGCTGAGCCAGGTGGCGCGCCGGCGCGCGGACAGCCGGGCCATCCTGATCGGGCTCGGAGTCCTGCTGGCCAGCTTCGGAGCGGCCGGGATCCTGCTGGTGCTCCGTCCCGCCGGGGGAGCACACACCTACTTCGGGGAGAGGCCCGCTTCACAGCTGCTGGTATTGGTGGCACTCGCGATGGCTGCGGCACCGTGGCCGACTCACCGGTGGAAGCGCTTGAGCGGCACCTCGAGCACGCGATAGAGCAGCCAGGAGGCCGGGATGCTGATCGCCAACGTCACGACGAACACGAACAGCACGGATCCGGTGAACGTGCGATAACCCAGGATGTGCATGGTGAGCTCGACCAGCAGGATGTGCACGAGGAACAGTTCGTACGAGATCTTGCCGAGCCACTGCATCACCGGCAGCGCCAGCGCCTGCTGAACGAGATTGGCGCGCGGGGTCACCAGTGGGGTGATCAGCAGGAACGCCGCAGATGCGTACAACACGTTGCGGGTGATCGCCGTGCCCGCACTCTCCTGGTACAGCGAAGGGACGCCGGCAATCGGAGTCGCCGCGAGTGCGAGGCAGCCGAGGCCGAGGAGCCAGAATGCCAGGGGCGACTCGGCCGCAGTGGTCAGCAGCCGGCTCGCCCATGGCCGCAGGTCGTTCGCGGCGGCAACGACGACCGTCAGGGCCATGCCCACCGCAAACCAGCTGAGATAACCGGGGAGCCACATGCGGCTGGTCGGAGTCAGGCCGCTGACCTGATAGATCGCGGCGAAGTAGACGACGTTGACGACGCACAGCGAGCCGAGGAACACCAGGATCCGGACCGGACGCCATTGGCCACGGCACACGACACGTACGACGAACCAACCCAGCACCGGCAGGGTGACGTAGAACGCCAGCTCCGTCGCCAGGCTCCAGGTCTGCGTGACGCCGGCGTGGATGTGGTTGTCGCCATAGATGTGGGTGAGGGTCAACTGGCGGAGCAGGCCGCCAACGCCGTTGCCGGCGGACGAGTCGAGTGCGACGAAAGCGATCGCCACGACGATCCAGTACGCCGGAACGATCCGCAGGACGCGGTTCCAGGCGTACTTCCCGGTGTCCGGGAGCTCGCGGTCTGCGGCGAGCGAGGCGACCCAGGGTCGAAACAGCAGGAATCCCGACAGCGCGAAGAACAGTGCGACGCCGAAGTCGAGACGAGCCCAGACCAAGCCCACGGTGTCGGGTCGGTAGCGACCGGTCCAGAACGCGGCGTGCGTCCCGACGACCGCCAGCGAGGCCACCGCTCGCAGGCCGGTCAGCGCTGAGAAGGTCGTCCGGAGCGACCGGGCCACCGGAGCCGCTGTCGTCGACGTCATCGCTCACCAATCATGGGGCTGGGGTGCTCCGATCGCCAACGTCTTGATGCAGAACCCGTTGCCGGGAGCGCTGAGCGTGATCGAGTCGTATCCGCCCCTGACCGCAGCATAAATGGTCTGGAGGTCACCGAATCC
>JAWWPE010000395.1:0-2536 GCA_033850895.1 Nocardioidaceae bacterium
TCGTCATCGCGCGACTTGGCTGAACGGACGCCGGAGCGGCCCTTGCCGAGATGCGATGTCAAGGCTTCGACAACCTCCGGCGGCAGGCTCGGATCGGTGCGGCGCCAGCGCCGACCGTTGATGACCATCCACCGCTCGTCGTCCGCCAACTCATCACCGGACGGGCGGGCGGACATGCCGGAAGTCCACAGCACCTTCGGACCTGCTGCAACCGCAAGCCGCACTCAGGAGTCGTAGGCGGCGAGGATCTGGTCGGCTGCAGCTGCGGCGGGAAGCTCGCCGGAGAGGACGGCGTCGCGGATCTCGGCGCGTACGGCGGCCACGGAGGCGTCCGTCCGGAGTCGCTGGTCGAGCTCATCGCGGACGAGCGCCCAGGTGAAGTCGAGTTGTTGCTGGGCGCGCTTGGCTCGCAAACCGTCGGGGCCGAGCGAGTCGCGGTGCTGGAGGACGCGATCCCATACGGCATCGATGTCGGTGCCCTCCAGAGCTGAGCAGGTGAGCACCGGTGGCACCCATTCCTTCGAGTTGCCGAAGACCAGACGCAGCGCGCCGGCGAGGTCCTTGGCGGCGGCCCGGGCCTCCTGCGCACGATCGCCGTCGGCCTTGTTGACCGCAACCACGTCGACGATCTCGAGGATGCCCTTCTTGATGCCCTGAAGCTGATCGCCGGAACGAGCCAGCGTGAGGAAGCAGAACGTGTCGACCATCCCGGCGACGGTGATCTCGGACTGACCGACGCCGACGGTCTCGATCAGCACGACGTCGAAACCGGCCGCCTCGAGCACGGTCATCGCCTGATTCGTCGCCCGCGCGACGCCGCCGAGGGTGCCGGCGCTCGGCGAGGGACGGATGTACGCGTCGGGGTTGACCGACAGCCTGGCCATCCGCGTCTTGTCGCCGAGAACAGAACCGCCGGTTCGTACGCTCGAGGGGTCGACGGCCAGCACCCCGACCCCATGGCCCTCCTCGACGAGGTAGGTGCCGAGAGCCTCGATGAATGTCGACTTGCCGACACCTGGCACGCCCGAGATGCCGACCCGCACGGCGCCACCCGCATCCGGACCGAGAAGGCCGAGCAGCTCGCGGGCCTCCGCGCGATGGTCAGCGCGCGAGGACTCCACGAGGGTGATGGCCCGTGAGATCGCCGCACGCTTGCCGACACGTACGTCATCGGCAAGGGCCGCGACGTCGACCACTAGGCTCCGCTCGCGAGACTCTGTCGCAGTCGATCGAGCAGGTCGAGGGCCGAGTCGGCGATGACCGTGCCGGGCAGGAACACCGCGGCCGCACCCATCTCCTTGAGCGGCTCGACGTCATCGGGTGGGATGACGCCACCGATGACGACCATGATGTCCTCGCGACCGAGCTCGGCCAGCGCGGACTTCAGCGCTGGCAACAACGTCAGATGCCCGGCCGCCAGCGACGAGACGCCGATGATGTGGACGTCGGCGTCAACGGCCTGCTGGGCCACCTCTTCGGGGGTGGAGAACAACGGTCCGACGTCGACGTCGAAGCCCATGTCGGCGAACGCGGTGACGATGACCTTCTGCCCGCGGTCGTGTCCGTCCTGGCCCATCTTGGCGACCAGGATGCGGGGCCGCCGGCCCTCAGCCTTCTCGAATGCCTCGGTGGCTTCGACGACCTGGGCGACGTTGCCGGCTCCCCCGGCTTCTGCGCGGTACACACCTGAGATCGTACGGATCACCGCTTGGTGGCGCCCGTAGACCTTCTCCAGCGCGTCGGAGATCTCACCGACCGTCGCCTTGGCGCGGGCCGCGTTGACGGCGAGGGTCAGCAGGTTGTCGTCGAGCGAGCCGTCGCCCCCTCCTTCATGACGTGGTGAGCCACGTTCGGCGCTCGCGGTCAGCGCAGCGAGGGCAGTGTCGACCTCGCCCTGATCGCGCTCGGCACGCAGGCGTTCGAGCTTGGCGATCTGCGAGGCGTACACCGCCTTGTTGTCGACCTTGAGCACGTCGAGCGGGTCCTCGTCGGCGAGGCGGTACGTGTTGACGCCGATGACGGCCTGCTGCCCGGAATCGATCCGCGCCTGGGTGCGAGCGGCGGCCTCCTCGATGCGCATCTTGGGGATGCCGGCCTCGATCGCCTTCGACATGCCGCCGGCCTTCTCGACCTCTTGGATATGAGCCCAGGCGCGGTTGGCGAGGTCGTGGGTGAGTCGCTCGACGTAGTAGGAACCGCCCCACGCATCGATGATGTCGGTGGTGCCGGACTCCTGCTGGAGCAGCAGCTGGGTGTTGCGGGCGATGCGCGCGCTGAAGTCGGTGGGCAGCGCGATCGCCTCGTCGAGGGCGTTGGTGTGCAGCGACTGGGTATGCCCCTGCGTCGCGGCCATCGCCTCGATGCAGGTGCGGCCCACGTTGTTGAAGACGTCCTGCGCGGTGAGCGACCAACCCGACGTCTGGCTGTGGGTCCGGAGGCTGAGCGACTTGGCGTTCTTGGGCTCGAAGTCGGCCACCAGCCGAGCCCACAGGGCGCGGGCGGCGCGGAGCTTGGCGATCTCCATGTAGAAGTTCAT
>JAWWPE010000446.1:0-2767 GCA_033850895.1 Nocardioidaceae bacterium
CACCACCGCGGACATCGGCGTCAGCGGACCCGAGCTCGAAGCCGAGGAAGACATACGAGTGGCTGCGTCCTTGCGTCCCCTCGGCGGTCGGTTCGCGACTCCTCCGGACGGATTCCTGGACATCGGCGCCGAGGTGCCGGGCCACGGGGACCACTTCGTGGCCGTCGATCGGCCGGAGGCCACCACCGTCGCGCTCGACCTCGACGGCGTACGGGCTACCCACGGCGAGCTGATCGCCGACAGTGTGCCATCGTCGTCGCGGCGGCTGGTGACGCCGGGCTCGGTGGCCCGCGACGCGGGCCTGATCGTGCAGGCCTGCCTCGGCGGCGGCTCGCTGGTCATCGTGTCGTCGGCCACACCCGACCAGATTTCCCGCCTGAGCACCCAGGAGGGCGCCGAGATCGAGTAGGCCGATCCATTACACTCGACGATGCCGCAGCGGCTGCCCACCTCGATCGGGTCGCCGGACAATGCCGCCCGACAGTAGGGAAAAGACGCAGATGGATCTGGCCGACTACGCGGCTCGCGAAGGCCTCATCAAGGTCGGTGGACGTCCACCCCTTGGCGAGTACGTCTCGGAGGTCTGGCGTCGACGGGCGTTCATCTACTCGATGGCTCGCTACAAGATCGAGTCCGAGAACCAGCAGAACTCGCTCGGCATGCTGTGGGTGGTGCTCAAGCCGCTGCTCAATGCGATGGTCTACGGCCTGATCTTCGGTCTGCTGCTCGGCAGCAGCTCACGGCCGCCGCACTTCCTCGAATATCTCATCATCGGCGTGTTCACCTTCGAGTTCTTCGCCCAGTCGTGGACCGGTGGAGGCAAGGCGATCACCAACAACTCGGCCCTCGTCCAGAGCCTGGCGTTCCCTCGCATGGTGCTGCCGCTGGCGGTCGTGACCCAGCGATTCCTGCAATTCGCCCCGACGATCCTGATCATGCTGGTGTTCCTGCTCCTGAGCGGAAACCCGCCTGAGCTGCAGTGGTTCCTGATCATCCCGTTCTTCGCGATGTACTTCATGTTCAACGCCGGCCTCGCCCTGGTCACCGCAAGGCTCTGCGTCCATTGGCGCGACCTCAACAACCTGCTGCCCGTGCTGACCCGGTTCGTGTTCTACACGACCGGCATCTTCTTCAGCGTCGAACGTCGCTTCGGTCCGACCAAGAACCACCCGGGCTACCCGATCATCATCCACATCAGCGACTACCAGCCGATCCACGAGTTCCTGAGCCTGGTCCGGGCCGCCCTGCTGCAGGGACCGGACTACGTGATCGACCTGCGCTACATCGCCTTCGCCTTCGCCTGGTCGGCCGGGATGCTGCTGTTCGGCATCTGGTTCTTCTGGCGCGCCGAGGAAAGGTACGGCCGTGTCGACTGACGAGCAAAAGACCCAGACCCCCGGGCGCAAACCGGTCGTGATCGTCGATGACGTGCACGTCGAGTACAAGGTGTTCGCCACCGGGAAGCGTCCGACGGCCGCCGACCGCAAATCACTCAAGCTGCGCGGACGCGGCAAGCAGATGCGTACGATCCACGCGCTCAAGGGCGTGTCGTTCACCGCGTACGAGAAGGACAGCATCGGCGTCATCGGCACCAACGGCTCCGGCAAGTCGACGTTGATGCGCGCGATTGTGGGCCTGACGCCGGCCAGCCAGGGCGCGATCTACGCCACGTCGCGCCCCAGCCTCCTCGGCGTGGGCGCCGCTCTGATGAAGGACCTCTCCGGCGAACGCAATGTGATCCTGGGCGGACTGGCGATGGGCTTCACCCGAGCCGAGACCGAAGCCAACTACGACGAGATCGTGAAGTTCTCCGGCCTGGAGAAGTTCATGGACCTGCCGATGCGCGCCTACTCATCCGGTATGACGGCGCGCCTCAAGTTCGCGTTGGCCAGTGTGCAGACCCACGACATCCTGATCGTCGACGAAGCACTCGCCGTCGGCGACCGGAAGTTCCGCAAGCGCAGCGAGGACCGCATCCGCGAGATCCGCGACTCCGCCGGAACCGTCTTCCTGGTGAGCCACTCGATGACGTCGATCATGGACACCTGCAGTCGAGTCATCTGGCTCGACCAGGGCACGCTGGTCATGGACGGCGACCCGGCAGAGGTCATCGAGGCCTATCACGCCGCCCAGGACAAATGATGCCAACGGCCGGCTAGCAGCACCTAGCAGGCGGCGCTGAGGTCATCGGTGGTGTTGGCCGCACTGTCGCTGGGATCCTTCTTGGCGTGGCTGTGCTTGGCGTCGAGTCGCTCGGACTTCTTGATCGCCTTGTGGATCATCTGCTGGATCAGCGGAAAGTTGGGGTGGACGGTGTCGACCTGCGGTGGCACGAGTGACACGGTGGCGATCTTCTCGCCGCGTGACTTCAGCGCCAGGTCCGCGAACTGACCAAGCTCCTTCGCGGGGATGTTCGTGCTCAGCAGCTCCTTGCCCGACTTGGCGATCTTGGTGGCGTTGAACAGCACCTTCTGCGGGCTGAGCTGCGCGAGCATCGCGGCCATCAGGCACTTCTGCCGCCCCATGCGGACGTAGTCGTCGGACTGCACCCGGCTGCGGGCGAACCACAGAGCCTGCTGGCCGTTGAGCTTCTTGTTCTTGCCCGGCTGGATGTAGGTGTTCTTGTAGGCGTCCTCGTGGCCGAACATCGCGATCGGCGTCTTGACGTTGACGCGCACGCCGCCCACCGCGTCGACGAGGCCCTTGAAGCCGTTGAGGTTGACCATGACGTAGTAGTTGATCTTGAGGTGCGTCACGCCCTGGATCG
>JAWWPE010000025.1:0-6407 GCA_033850895.1 Nocardioidaceae bacterium
TGGCTGGTCACCTGCTTGAGGATGTAGCCGGCCGCCCCGGCCATGATCGCCGCGAACAACGCCTCGTCATCATCGAACGAGGTCAGGATGATCGCCTTGGTGGACGGCTCCGCCGAGCGGATCTGACGACATACCTCGATGCCGCTTCCGTCCGGAAGTCTTGCGTCGAGTATCGCCACATCAGGCTTGAGGGCGGGTATGCGCGCGATCGCCGCGGCCGCGGTGCCGGCCTCACCAACGACCTCGATGTCCCCGCCGCTCTCGAGGAGCTTGCGAAGTCCCATCCTGACGAGTTCGTGATCGTCGAGCAGGAACACACGGATGGACACTGGAACTCCTCATGGTGGTGACCCAGCTTCTTGAGCTCACGCCCGGGCCGACCCCTGTCAGTATCAGACGCTGTCCACTGGGTGTCGAGGGTAGAAGGTCCCGTCGGTCGATGCATCCCGATCCGAAGCGGTCAGGTGTGCGGCGATGGTGACCGCCCACTCGTCGATGATCGTCCAGTCCCGCCAGTCGCCCGATGTCGCGTGCACTGCCCGGACCGGCAGCCGCTCCCACCACGCCAGCTCGGACGTGTCGAGCCGCCCGGCAAAGACGGTATGACTCACGGCGTCGCCGGACTCCACCGCCTTGTCCGCGGCGATGACGCGTGCGTTGTCGCCGATATCGTCCGAGACCGGACCGCTGCTGAACACCCACAGGCCGAGGGGCGGTGTGCCTCTGACGTGCCGGAGCGCCTTGCGTGCGGGCCGGAGCCACCGACCGAGATAGACCCCGCTGCCCAGCACGACGGCGTCCGCTGCATCGAGGGTGCGCGGGTCGGAGAGCTCGCCCGCGCGCACGCTCCAGCCGGTGGGTAGCCGCTCCGACAGCGTCGCCATCAGCCGTTCCGCGATCTCGGCGGTGCTTCCGTGTCGACTCGCGGCGGCCACCACGACAGTGCGCTCGGTTGCCATGTCAGAACTCGAAGACGAGTCGCGCCAACGCGGCGCCAGACAGCACCTCGGCCATCGCTTCGTTGACTTCGTCAAGCTTCCGACCCTCGGCGACGACGCGCGTACGCCCGGCGGCCTGCAGCTCGAAGACCTCGGCAAGATCCTGGCGCGTGCCGACGATCGACCCGATGATCGTGAGGCCCTTGATGACGGTCTCGAAGATCGGGATCTCCATCGTCCCCTCCGGCGGCATCGCCACACAGACCAGCCGACCACCCGGGCTCAGCGACGCAAACGCCTGTTGGAACGCCTTTGGCGTCACCGCGAAGGCGAGCGAGACATCCGCGCCACCCAGCTCCTTGATGGCCTCGACCGGATCGACCTCGAGCGCGTTCACCGCGTGGTCCGCCCCCAGGGCCGTAGCGAGCTCCAGCTTGTCCGCATCGATGTCGACCGCGATGACCGTGGCGCCGACGAGACGTGCGTACTGCACGGCCAGGTGGCCGAGGCCACCGATGCCGAACACGGCCACCGTCTCGGCCGGCGCGATCTGCGCCACCTTGACCGCCTTGTACGAGGTCACACCCGCACAGGTCAACGCCGCCGCGTCGAGCGACTCGACTCCGTCGGGCACCGGAGTGGTGAACAATGCGTCAGCGACGGCGTACTCGGCGAACGCGCCGTCGACGGAATATCCGCTGTTCTGCTGGCTCTGACACAGCGTCTCCCGGCCGTCGATGCAATAGCGGCAGTGTCCGCACGCGCTGCCGAGCCACGCGATGGCGACCCGGTCGCCGATCTCCCGCTCGGTCACCCCTGCGCCGAGCTCCGTCACGATCCCGACACCCTCATGACCCGGCACGAACGGGACTGTTGGTTTGACCGGCCAGTCGCCGTGTGCTGCGTGGATGTCGGTGTGGCAGAGCCCGCAGGCCTCCATGCGTACGAGCACCTGCCCGCGTCCCGGCTCGGGGATGTTGTGCTCCTGGATCTCCAGCGGAGCGGTGAAATCGGTGACGACAGCTGCCTTCATGGCGGTCTCCTTGACTAGACCTCCATGCTTGTCCGCGATCGCCCCGCGCGGCACCGTCGAAGGACGGAACCTCGCGGGACGAACGTCCTGAAGAGTTCGCTCAGGCGACGTCGTAGCGGTCGAGGTCCATGACCTTGGCCCAGGCCGCGACGAAATCGTTGACGAACTTCGCCTGTGCGTCGTCGCTGGCGTAGACCTCCGCGAGTGCGCGGAGCTCGGAGTTGGACCCGAACACCAGGTCGACCCGGCTTCCCGTCCACTTGACAGCCCCCGAGGAGTCTCGGCCCTCGAAGACCTGGGCGTTGTCGTCCGTCGGCTGCCATGAGGTCCCGACGTCGAGCAGATTGGCGAAGAAGTCGTTGGTGAGCGACCCCGGGGTCCCGGTGAGCACGCCGAGCTGGGACCCGTCGTAGTTGGCACCGAGCACCCGAAGCCCGCCGATGAGGACGGTCAGCTCAGGCGCGCTCAGGTTGAGCAGATTGGCACGGTCGATCAGCAAGAACTCTGCGGGAAGACGCTGACCCTTGCTGAGGTAGTTGCGGAATCCGTCCGCGGCCGGCTCGAGCGCGGAGAACGACTCGACATCGGTCTGCTCCTGCGAGGCGTCCGTGCGCCCGGGCGTGAACGGCACCTGGACATCGTGGCCCGCGGCTTTGGCAGCCTGCTCGACTGCGGCGACACCGCCCAGCACGATCAGATCGGCGAGGGACACCTGCTTGCCGTCGGCGTTGAACGCCCGCTGGACCGTCTCGAGCGTACGCAGCACCGTTGCGAGCTGGTCGGGGTTGTTGACCTCCCAACCGTTCTGCGGTTCGAGACGGATACGCGCACCGTTGGCGCCGCCCCGCTTGTCACTGGCGCGGAACGAGGACGCGGAGGCCCAAGCGGTCGTGACGAGCTGTGACACGGTCAGGCCGGTCTCGAGGATCTGCGCCTTCAGTGCCGCGATCTCCTCAACGTTGAGCGGCTCCCCCGTCGCCGCCGGCACCGGGTCCTGCCACAGCAGCTCCTCCTGCGGGACGAGCGGACCGAGGTAGCGCTGGATCGGCCCCATGTCGCGGTGGGTGAGCTTGTACCAAGCCCTGGCGAACGCGTCCGCGAACTCGTCGGGGTGCTCAAGGAAACGGCGAGAGATCGGCTCATAGATCGGGTCCATGCGGAGCGCCAGGTCCGAGGTGAGCATGGTCGGCGGGCGTGAGAGCGAGCCGTCCTGCGGATCCGGAACGGTGTTGGCAGCCGCGCCGTCCTTGGGCTGCCACTGGTGAGCACCCGCAGGGCTCTTGGTGAGTTCCCACTCGTGGGCGAACAGCGTCTCGAAGAAGCTGTTGTCCCAGGTCGTCGGCGTTGCCGTCCAGGTGACCTCGAGGCCGCTGGTGATGACATCACGACCCTTGCCGGTGCCGAACGACTGCTTCCAGCCAAGACCCATCTGCTCCAGCGGTGCACCCTCGGGCTCCGCGCCGACGTACTGATCGGGGTCCGCTGCTCCGTGGGTCTTGCCGAACGTGTGCCCGCCGGCGATCAACGCGACGGTCTCCTCGTCGTTCATCGCCATCCGGCCGAATGTCTCGCGAATGTCGCGCGCCGAACCGAGCGGATCGGGCTGACCCTCCGGGCCTTCCGGATTCACGTAGATCAGACCCATCTGGACCGCGGCGAGCGGGTTCTCCAGCTCGCGGTCGCCGGTGTAGCGCTGTTCGCCACCCTTGTCACCGCCCAGCCATTCGTCCTCGGGACCCCAGTAGACGTCCTCGTCCGGCTCCCACACATCGGGTCGGCCGCCGGCGAAGCCGAATGTCTTGAAGCCCATCGTCTCGAGCGCGACATTGCCGGTGAGGATGATCAGATCGGCCCAGGAGATCGCCGCGCCGTACTTCTTCTTGATCGGCCAGAGCAGTCGGCGCGCCTTGTCGAGGTTGCCGTTGTCGGGCCAGCTGTTGAGCGGGGCGAAGCGCTGCATGCCCGCTCCGGCGCCACCGCGTCCGTCCTTGATCCGGTAGGTCCCGGCGCTGTGCCACGCCATCCGGATGAAGAACGGGCCGTAGTGGCCGAAGTCGGCGGGCCACCAGTCCTGCGAGTCCGTCATCAGCGCGGCGAGGTCAGCCCGTACGGCGTCGAGGTCGAGCCCGGCGAACGCCTGGGCGTAGTCGAAGTCGGCGTCCATCGGATTGGCCACGTCGGTGTGCTTGCGCAGGATCTTGAGGTTGAGCTGATTGGGCCACCACTCCTGGTTGGCCGAGCCCTCGGTGGGGTGGACGCGCCCTCCGTGGGACACGGGGCACTGGCCCTGACCCTCATTGCTCTCGTCGTCCATGTCGCCGACGACGGCGTTGTGATGGTGGTTCTCAGGCATGAGATTCCTTTCAAGGGGTCAGTGGGTGAGCTGTGCAGCGGTGGAGCAGTCGGGGCAGGTGCCCCAGTAGATGACCTCGGCCTCGTCGATCGTGTAGCCATGGTCGTCGGATGCGTGCAGGCACGGAGCCTCGCCAGCAGCGCAGTCGACGTCCGCGATCGAGCCGCAGGAGCGGCAGATCACGTGGTGGTGGTTGTCCCCGACCCGTGACTCATAGCGAGCCACCGAGCCGGACGGCTGGATGCGCCGGATCAGACCGGCCGTGGTCAGGGCGCGCAGGACGTCGTAGACCGCCTGATGGGAGACCTCGGCGAGCTTCTCCCGCACCGCGCCGATGATCGAGTCGGTGTCGGCATGCGGATGTTCGTGCACGGCCGCCAGGACCGCCACCCGAGGGCGGGTCACCCGCAGGTCGGACGCCCTGAGCAGCTGCTCGAACTCCGTCATCGTCGACACCCTCGAACCATGCCGCATTTTCTTGAATGAATCAAGATCCGAGCGCGACGCAACCTTGGTGTAAATTCCATTTACACGGTCGTCGGTCCAAGGGAGTCCCGCATGCCAGGCATTCGCGCTGTCAGTCGCCGCAGGTCACGAGGCCTCGTCCCGCTTGCTCTCGCGGCCGCACTCGTGTCCGCGCTGGTCACCACACCCCCGGCGCACGCGGAAGCACCGGCGACCGACCCGTTCTACACCTACACCGCCAGCAAGCCGCTGAAGCAGATCGCGCCGGGCACCGTGCTCAAGACGCGTACGGTGCCCTATCACGTCGTCGGGCTCGCGCTGCCGTTGAAGGCGACCCAGCTGCTGTATCGCTCCACCGACGAGCGGGGCAAGCCGTCGGTCAACGTCACCTCGGTGATCAGCTCACCGGGTCACACCACTTCGGCGAAAGCCGTCTCCTACCAGTCCTTCTACGACTCCCTCAGCTCCGCTGACGAGCCGTCGTACGCCATCAGCGGCGGGCACACCCTCGGCGGCATGATTCCCAACGTGGAGCTCGGCCTGTTCGGCCCGTTCCTGCTTCAGGGCTACAGCATCATCATCCCCGACACCGAAGGCCAGCACGCCGACTTCGCCGCCGGGCCGGAGTACGGCACGCTGACCCTGGACGCGATCCGCGCGGCGTCCAGCTCGAAGAGCACCGGTCTCAGCTCATCCACCAAGGTCGGGATGATCGGCTATTCGGGAGGGGCGATCGCCACCGGCTGGGCCGCCGCGCTCGCCCCCACGTACGCGCCCGACGTCAACCGCCGGCTCGTCGGGGCCGCCGAGGGCGGTGTGCTGGTCAACCCGGCGCACAACCTCCACTACATCGACGGCAGCCTGGTCTGGGCCGGCGTCACGGTCATGGCGGTCATCGGCATCTCCCGGGCGTTCCACATCGACCTGACGCCGTACCTCAACTCGTACGGACTCGCGATGTACAACAAGCTTCGCGACGCCTCGATCGCGACGGTCCTCGGTGCGTACCCCGGCCTGACCTGGGCGAAGCTCGCCAAGCCGGCGTATGCGACCCCGGAGAGCATTCCGATCTACGTCCGCTCGGTCAACCAGCTGAACCTCGGCAGCCGTGGCACCCCGACAATCCCGATGTTCATCGGCCAGGGCGCCAACGGCGGGCTTGAAGGCACCCCGGGCAACAAGCCCGGCATCGGCAAGGGCGACGGAGTGATGATCGCCGGCGACGTGCGGAGCCTTGCCCGGCAGTACTGCAGCCACGGCGCGAAGATCAAGTACGCCCAGTACGACCTCACCAGCCACGTCACCTCGGTGCCGCAGTGGTTGCCGACCGCGATCGGCTGGCTGAACCAGCGGTTCGCGGGTGTCGCCGCCTCGCAGAACTGTTCGACGATCGCCGCCGGCAACTCGCTCGCACCGCTGCCCGCGCCCTGAGGGCCGAGCCTCGTTCAGACCGAGAAGTACGCCCCGTCGGCGATGTCCTCGAGCAGCGTCGGCCCGGTCGGCGTCCAGCCGAACTGCTCCTGGGTGATGGTGCTCGAGAACGACAAGCCCATGCCGAAGAACCTGCCGATCCAGCCGAAGTGCCCGGCCGCCTCCTCCGCAGTGATCGACTCGACCG